>SBFN01000075.1 GCA_006226895.1 Deltaproteobacteria bacterium
AAGGAGCAACACAATGTCAGAGACCCCGAACTACAGAGTTGGCACCAAGGCGCTTCACGCAGGTCAAACGGCTGATCCAACGACCAATTCTCGCGCCGTACCTATCTATCAGACCACATCTTACGTCTTCGACTCCAGCGAACACGCGGCCAATCTTTTCGCCCTGGCCGAAATGGGCAACATCTATACCCGTTTGATGAACCCGACCACAGATGTTCTGGAGAAACGTCTTGCCGAGCTTGATGGCGGAGTCGGTGCCCTGGCTCTGGCCTCGGGATCGGCTGCGATTAATCTGGCCATACTCAACCTGGCCAAGGCAGGCGACAATATCATCTCGACCCAGTATCTTTACGGCGGCACCTACAACATGTTCAACTACACCCTGAAGCGCATGGGGATCACGGTTAAATTTATTGACAGCAGTAATCCGGCAAACATCGCCAACGCCATTGACGAAAACACCAAAGCGGTTTTCAGTGAAACCATCGGCAACCCGAAAAACAATATCGATGATTTTGAAATGATCGCCCGCATTGCTCACGACAACGGCCTACCCTTCATTGTCGACAACACGGCGGCAACCCCCTTCCTGTTCAAGCCCATTGAACATGGCGCGGACATTGTTTGCTACTCCCTCACCAAATTTATCGGCGGTCACGGCACCAGTATTGGTGGCGCTGTTGTCGACAGCGGCAACTTTGATTGGTCGAGCGGTCGTTTTGATGAGTACACCACTCCAGATCCCAGTTATCACGGTCTGGTTTACCATGATGCTCTCGGAGCCATGGCGTATATCCTCAAAATGCGTATCACCTTGCTACGCGACATGGGCCCCTGCATCTCGCCATTCAACGCCTTCCAACTACTTCAGGGCCTGGAAACTCTCCATGTTCGCATGCCTCGACACTGTGAGAACGCAACAAAAGTCGCTCACTTCCTCGAAGACCATCCCAATGTCAACTGGGTCAACTATCCTGGGCTGGAGAGCCACCCCGACCACGAAAGGGCACTCCGCTACCTGCCATCAGGTCAAGGTGCAATCCTCGGTTTTGGCATAAAAGGCGGCCAAGAAGCAGGAGCAAAGTTTATCGACAGCGTTCAACTCTGCAGCCACCTGGCAAACATCGGTGACGCCAAGACCCTGGTCATTCATCCGGCCAGCACGACCCATCAGCAACTCTCTGAGAGTGAGCAGATCGACTCGGGTGTCAGCCCGGACTATGTTCGCATATCAGTTGGCATTGAAGATATAGAAGACATCATCGAAGATCTTGACCAGGCGCTGAAAGCGAGTCAGTGATCTCTCTTGACATATGACGTAAAAAAGCGGACAGAGATGTCCGCTTTTCTTTTGCCCGACACCTTAGCCCATGCTATCTTCTCAACACTTTAACCTGAGATTACAGGACGTCGATTCATGCTCAAATGGTTGGAATACATCCCCTTCATATGCATTGCCTCACTGGTCAGGATCCTGCCTAGGGCTCTGGCACTCAACTTTGGCAAAAGGCTTGGTCAATTGGCTCAGCACCTACAGAGCCGACGTGTCAGCATCTCGCGCGACAATCTGCAGAAGGCCTTTCCAGAGATGTCTCACGAAGAGGTCTCCAAGACCATAAGCTCAATGTTCAAGCATCTCGGCATGAGCTTTATCGACATGCTGCGTGTCGACAAATACAGCGGTCAGAAAGACCTAGACCGTTATTTCGAAACCTCGGGAGAAGAGAACCTAGCAGAGGCTCTCGAGTTGGGCCGCGGTTGCATCATCCTCACTGCTCACCTAGGCTTCTGGGAAGCGGGATCTTTTTTTCTGCCAACTTTAGGTTACAATACTGAAGTCGTTGCCAAGCCAATGCGAAACCCCAAGGTTGATGCTTACTTCAGCCGCATGCGCGAATCCAACGGCAACCAGATCATCAACAGCAAAAAAGGTGCACGTGGCATCCTGAGATCACTACAGAAGAATCATGTTGTCTGTATTCTTCTTGACCAGCACCTCAAGGGAAAAGGGTCCGTCGCTGCTCCTTTTTTTGGCCGACCGGCGCATACAACCACCATCATCACACAGATGGCAACCCGGCATCAGATTCCGATTGTTGCGGCCTTTTCTTATCGCCAGCCTGACAGCACTTATCAATGTCATTTCGAGAAAATGCTGTTGCTTGAGGGTGATCTAAGTGAGGAGAACATCCTTGCCAACACAACCCTGCTAAACCAGCTTATCGAAGCCGGGATTCGTCAAGATATCAGCCAGTGGTTTTGGCTGCACCGCCGTTGGCGACCCTGCTGCGAGGAATAGATCTAAGATGTCATTTCATATTGTTCTCGTTGAACCGGAGATACCACCGAACACTGGAAACATAGCGCGCCTCTGCGGTGCTACCGGCACCTCGCTGCACCTGGTCGGCAAGCTCGGCTTCTCCATCGACGATAAGCACTTAAAGCGTGCCGGACTTGATTATTGGTCCGCCGTGGATGTCAAACAATGGACAAATCTTGAAGAGCTACAGGAGAACTTCCCTGAAGGGCGATTCTGGTACACATCGAAAAAGGCCGACAAAACGCACATCCAGGCAGATTATCAGCCTTGCGACTTTTTGGTTTTCGGCAAGGAGACTCTTGGGCTTTCGGAAGAACTCTTGCGACATAACGCTGATCGTTCTATTCGTATTCCGATACTCAGCCCTGTTGTTCGCAGCCTGAACCTTTCAACAGCAGCAGGAATCGTCCTCTACGAAGCTTTGCGTCAAACGGGGCAACTGGACTAAGGCATCACTCCCCACCTAACATCAGCGTCTTTTAAATCAACAAAAAAGGGGTCGTCTTCAGACGACCCCTTTTCAGCTTTTCTAGATTCCATGCCTTTGCACAGCCAAACTCGTCTATTCAAGATGATCTTCGACACGAATCAATAGTGTCTCATCATGAATGACATCCATCTTATTGATTTCGGCGAGTGCCGCACTAACGTTCCGTTCTTCTGCAGCATGGGTCATAAAGACAATCGGTACGGCTTCTGCTTCATGTCGATGAGGTTGCACCATCGATTCAATGCTGATCTCGTGCTCGCCAAGAACGCCGGCAATCCTGGCCAGGACCCCCGGCTGGTCCTTAACATTAAACCTTAAGTAATAATGTGTAACAATTTGTTCCATAGGCTTTATGGAGAGGGACGACAGCTCCGACTGGGGGCAGCCCAATGCAGGCATGCGAGAGCCGCAATCGGTCTGCAGATCTCGCGCAACGGCCAGGACATCGCCCATTACAGCGCTGGCAGTAGCGTTCATACCGGCTCCGTAGCCGGAGAGCATTACCGGACCGGAGAAATCACCGACCAGACGTACAGTGTTAAATACGCCGTTGATTGCAGCGAGAGGGTAATCCTCAGGGATCATGGTCGGGTGTACGCGCGCTTCGATCTTGTCACCGTCACGCTTACCGATGGCAAGCAGTTTGAGCTTGTAGCCAAAGTCGCGGGCATACTCGATATCGAGAGCGGTGATATTGCTGATTCCCTCTGTGTAAATCTGGTCGAAATTAACCCTGGTACCAAAGCAGAGACTCAGCAGCAAGGCCAGTTTATGTGCGGTGTCTACGCCTTCAACGTCAAAGGTCGGGTCCGCCTCTGCGTAACCCTTCTTCTGGGCAACGTCAAGGACATCAGAGAAGTCTTCACCCTCCTCGTCCATCTCGGTCAGGATATAGTTGCAGGTGCCGTTCAGGATACCGTAAAAAGCGTAAAAATTATTTGCGCCAAGGTTTTCCTTAATCGCTGAGATAATCGGGATACCACCACCGACGGCAGCTTCAAACATGACGTCTACACTGGCTTCTTCTGCTGCAGCAAAAATTTCATCACCGTGCTTGGCCAAAAGCGCCTTGTTTGCCGTAACAACATGCTTGCCGTTCCGAATGGCCTGCAAAACAAAAGTGCGTGCCGGCTCATAGCCACCAATCAGCTCAACAACAACCTGTATCTCCGGATCATTCAGGAGGCCCTGGGCATCATCAGTCAATA
>SBFN01000098.1 GCA_006226895.1 Deltaproteobacteria bacterium
GTGATCGAACAGACCAATGTCGACCTCTCAGGCCTTGTGATACAGCTGGAAGAAGAGCTCTACGACATCCGTGGGGAAACCCAGATTCTCAACCGGCAGCTGATCGCCAGGCAGGAGCAGCTCTCCGAAGACAAAGAAAAGCTGGCCCGTCTGCAAGGAGCCTTGACCAACATTGAAGGACAATATCAGCTCGCCAGTACAGCAGCCGAAGCGCAAAGTCTGATCGCGGATGAGCTAAAGAGCGCCAAACAGGAGCTGAGCGACGAGATGCGACAGTTGCTCACAGACTACCAGCGACCCAAAGAGGATGCGGTCATCGGCGGCATACCGGTGGACAGCGAGTATATCATCTTCGTTATCGACACTTCGGGCAGCATGCAGCGCTTCGCCTGGCCGCTGGTCCGGCAGAAGATGAAGGAGATCCTCGACATCTATCCGCGTGTTAAAGGGGTTCAGGTACTCAACGATATGGGAGACTACATGTTCTCCCAGTATGCCGGGCGCTGGATTCCGGATTCGAATGCCCGTCGCCGCGCGATCCTCGATCGACTCTCCTCCTGGGCCCCTTTTTCCAACTCCAGCCCGGTTGAAGGGGTTACCAAAGCAATCCAGCGCTTCTACGCTGCCGATAAACGCATCAGCCTCTACGTTTTCGGAGACGACTTTTCCGGTGGCCTGATGCAGAACGTAGTAAACACTGTCCGGCAGAAAAACGCTTCCGGCAGCGAAGGGAGTCGGGTGCGCATACACACCGTCGGCTTCCCCGTCCTTATGAGCCAACCGGGAGCAGGCCAGAATGCGGCACGTTTTGCCGCCCTGATGCGAAAATTGGCCGAAGATAACAACGGCAGCTTCGTGGGTTTAAACAGCTTGAGATAAGAAAGGATCACACAATGAAACATGTTGTCATTACAGGGGCCAATCGAGGCATCGGTCTCGAACTGGCACGTCACTATCAGGCCGAAGGCTGGCGGGTCACGGGGGTCTGTCGGGAGTCCTCGAACGAGCTGGATGAAGTCGCCGCGCAAACCATAAAAGGCATTGATGTCACCAGCAGAAACTTTTCTGACCTGCTGGTGGCCGCTTTGCAAGGGCAAACGATCGATTTGCTGATCAACAACGCCGGCATCCTGCTGGATGAGAGCCTCGGTGAGCTTGATTTTGATTCTCTTCGCCTGCAAATGGAGATCAATGCATTCGCACCTATCAAGATCAGCGAAGCCTTGCTGCCCAACATGCCGGAGGGAAGCAAGATTGCCAATATCACCAGTCGCATGGGGTCGATCGCCGACAACTCCTCCGGCGGCCGCTATGGCTATCGTGCCTCCAAAGCGGCCTTCAACGCCCTTGGTCGCAGCCTGGCGATCGACCTGAAAGGGCGCGGCATCGCCGTGGCACAGCTTCATCCCGGCTTTGTAAAAACCCGCATGGTCAACTTTAGCGGCTTGATCACGCCTCAAGAATCTGCAGCCGGGCTAGCCGAAAGGATTGGGGCGCTCAATCTGGACAACTCTGGTTCTTTCTGGCACTGCAACGGTGAGGAACTCCCCTGGTAAAGAGAAAAATCCAGCGGTTGCCGGCTGGCTTTCAATTTCTCCAGTTTGCCCTTTTCTTTTTTGGCGCACAAAAATGAATGAACTTAATTTGAGGCAAATTTCAAGTCTCCTGCTAAACTTACCTCGAGGTCTACAATGGGAGGCAGGAGCCAATAGTGCACGAAATCATTAGTTGGATGATAGAAGTCGAGACAAAGGCCGCAAACCTCTACGCAGATGCTGCAGTCACTTTTGCTGGCGACGATAAATTCTCTTGTTTCTTGTCTCAACTTGCTAATGAGGAGCGGGACCACATCAAATTGCTCGAGGAATCAATGGCTTTGCTTTCGTACGAGAGCATCGGCAAGGTATCATTTCATTTTGATGAAGACTTCCGGCATAAAATCTTAGCGCCTATCATCAGTGCCCAGCTCTCCCTCAACAAAGGTGAGTTAAGCCAAAGTGAAATGGTGGACGTAATTGCTGAAATTGAGTTCTCTGAGTGGAATGAAGTGTTCATCTATGCCATCGACGTAACAAAGGTTTTATATGCTGGCATTCAGAAAGCTGCTTCTGAAATTGATCAGCACCGAAGACACATTCAAGAATACATTTCTACCCTGCCTGATGGTGAGAGTCTCCTTCAAAAAGTTAGAAGACTAAAGTCTGTATCGAGCAAACGTGTACTGGTTGTTGAAGACAACGTGGCAGTGGCTCGTATGCTCGAAGTTTTGCTGATCGACGATGCTGAGGTCATTCTTGCCCGCGATGGTGAAGAAGGTCTTTCCCACATAAAGGAAGGTCATTTTGACTTGATTGTTGCCGATGTCATTATGCCAAAAATGGACGGTATAGAGATGTACAAAAAAGCATTGTCAATTGACCCAAATCTAGAAGGCCTCTTCATATTCTTTACAGGAACAGAAGACCCTGAGGAATTGAATTTTCTTCAGTCCTCCAATGTCATAGTCCTCCCAAAGCCATCGCCAGTAAATTTGATCTGCCAGGTTATTGATCAGGTTCTTGCGAAATCATCTACGCGACAGAAGACGACTGTTCACTGATGAGTTTTGAGCAGTCAAGCTTATCAAAGGTAAGAGATTTACCAGTGCCATGTTGACTGCTCTCAATTGGCCTGACCCCCTATATGAACCCCAGCCCTGTGTTAATGTAATGGGCTGTAAAGGAGGAAGGTCATGCCGAAAAAGAAGTATCGTCCTGAAGAGATTATCACCAAGCTGCGTGAAGCAGACATTCTGATTAGCCAGGGGCAAACCGTTGCATCGGTTATCAAGGCCCTGGGCGTTTCTGACGTCACATATTATCGCTGGCGCAAAGACTACGGCGGTATGAGGACATCTCAACTCAAGAAGCTCAAAGAACTCGAACAAGAGAACGCTCGTCTGCGCCAAGCGGTGTCTGACCTAACATTGGACAAATTGATCTTGAAGGAAGCCGCAGAGGGAAACTTCTAAGCCCCGCTCGTCGCCGTGATTGTGTCAAAGCCGTCATGAAACGTTTGCATGTTTCTGAGAGACGTGCATGCAAGGTGTTAGGTCAAAGCCGTTCGGCTCAACGTTATGTCGCAAAAGAACGCGATGATGAAGGGCCATTGACAGCGGCAATTATTGAGCTGGCCAGTCAGTATGGACGGTATGGATATCGACGCATTACTGCACTGCTTAGACATGACGGTTGGCGCGTTAACCACAAACGTGTCGAACGGATCTGGCGTCGAGAGGGGCTGAGAGTGCCACACAAGCAACCGAAACGAAGTCGACTCTGGCTTAATGATGGCTCTTGCATCAGGAAACGGCCAGAACACAAGAACCATGTTTGGGCCTATGACTTTGTTCAGGATAGAACCAAAGATGGCCGTCCCTTCAAGATGCTAACGGTCATCGATGAATACACGCGGGAATGCTTGGCGATCAGAGTCGAACGTAAGCTGAAATCGATGGATGTTCTGGAGACATTGGCTGACCTGTTTCTTATCAAAGGGGTGCCTGAGCACGTTAGATCAGATAATGGTTCAGAGTTTACTGCGAAGATAGTCCGGGAATGGCTAGACAGGATTGGACCACAGACCCTGTTTATAGAACCCGGCAGTCCATGGGAGAATGGTTACAATGAATCATTCAATGGAAAACTTAGAGATGAATTGCTCAACGGAGAAATCTTCTATACTTTGAAGGAAGCTCAGGTGCTGATAGAGCAGTGGCGAAGACATTACAACACAGTCAGACCTCATAGTTCTCTGGGCTATAGACCACCAGCACCAGAAACGATAAAGCCACTGCCAATAAAGACAACGGCTCATAGTAATACCCCTTTGATGCACTAACTTCAGAGTGGAGCAGTCAACTGGGGCAGGTCAACGTCGCATAATATATAGCACGGTAAGGCTTGAAAATAGGGCGCTAGGGAAGGGTGTAGACGTACAGATAGCGAAGGTTTGACAGCGGGATTGCAATGCAATAA
>SBFN01000171.1 GCA_006226895.1 Deltaproteobacteria bacterium
GAACAATATCTCCATTTCTGCGAAGCCCAGCTGCTCTGGGATACCATGATGGCCCGTAACCTGGTTGAGTTTCTGCAGAAGAACCCGGACTATCGGGTGGTGGTGCTGGCCGGCAGCGGGCATGCCTGGAAATTTGGCATCCCCACGCAGATGCTTGAGCAAGCTGAGATCAGCTACCGTGTTTTGTTGCCGGAGGTTTCCTCGCGCGTCGATCGACAGAGTGTGACCAGGGACATCACCGATTACCTATGGCTGGATGAAGGTGAGGATGGGTGGACGTTTCCAAATTAAAGGAGATGTCTGCGAACTTGTGAGCAGGAATGGGGTTTCCTCACTTGAGTGGCACAAAGTTCCAGGTTTTGATGTCTTCGGCCTTTTGAAAGACCGGCATGAATCCGGGGGCACATACGTTGTATGTCTCCCGATTAAATTACCATTCTTTGTATGGCATTGATTTGACACGTCAGGATTATCTGTCAAATTACTGAAATAACCTTTCCCGACACCATGGAATTCCTTTCGGAAGGTTAGCTTGTGTCAGGGGTCCCCTATGAATGGCTCACGCAAAAGCTTTCCTCATCTACCACAAGACTTCCAGTCTCTTTATCAGAATACTCCGATGATGATGCACTCGATCGATGTCAATGGGGCTCTGCTCAGCGTCAGTAATAGCTGGTTGGAAAAACTTGAGTACAGCCGTGATGAAGTTATTGGTAAAAAGCTGACCGATTTTTTTACAGATAAGTCGAAAAACTTTGCTGAAGAGACGATACTGCCGCACTTTTTCGAAGCGGGCTCAGTTGTCGACATTCCTTACCAGATGCTTAAAAAAAACGGTGAGCTGATTGATGTTTTAATTTCTGCCAAATCCGTACGCGATGAGGAGGGAAGTTTCCTCTACAGCATGGCGGGAGTCGTTGATGTGACGGAACGTAAAAAAGCGGAAGAAGAGGTGCAACGTCTCGCCCACTACGATATTCTCACCGGGCAGCCTAACCGCTTTTTGCTTGAAGAACGACTGCAACACGCTCTGGGTCAGGCGCAACGTGACGAAAATGAGGTCGGGGTACTCTTTGTCGACCTGGATCGCTTCAAATGGGTTAATGATACGCTCGGCCACGCCTGTGGCGACCAGCTGCTTAAAAAGGTTGCCAGTAAACTGCAGCGTTGCGTGCGTCAGGGTGACACGGTGGCGCGGATCGGTGGAGATGAATTTGTTGTCGTTCTCTATGGCTTTGCTTCCGATGATGAACCGCCGCATTTTGCCCAACGTTTCCTCGAGGCTTTGTCGCAACCGGTTACCCTTGAAGGGGTAGAGGTCTTCAATAGTGCCAGCATCGGCATTGCTATTTATCCTATGGACGGCAAGGATGTTGATACCCTGCTGCGAAATGCCGATACCGCCATGTATGCTGCAAAAGAGCTCGGCCGCAATACCTACCAGTTTTATTCCGGCGATATGAATGAAAGGGTCCTGGCCAAGCTCGGTATGGAAAATCGTATGCGCAAGTCGTTTAAGGAGGGGGCCTTCTTTCTTGAGTATCAACCTCAGTTTGACATTCGCACCAGGAAAGTGTCTGGTTACGAAGCTCTGGCTCGTTGGCGGGATCCTGAACACGGTCTGATCCCACCGACAGATTTTATCAAGGTCGCCGAAGAATGCGGGATGATTTACTCAATTGGTGAATGGGTCCTCTCAACAGCCTGTGCTCAAGCCAAAGCCTGGCATGACGCTGGCTTACCAAAGGTTCGTATGGCCGTCAACGTCTCCGCGACACAGTTCCGGCGGCACGATTTTATCGATATGGTCGAGGATATTCTGGGAGATTCCGGGCTCGGCCCGGAATTTCTTGAGATTGAGCTGACTGAAAGCCTGGTTATGGAAGATATCGAGGAGGGTCTCGAGCGTCTAACGGACCTAAAGGTCCGCAATATAAAACTGGCCATTGATGATTTCGGCACAGGTTACTCTTCGCTGCTGTATTTGAAGCATTTTCCTTTCGATCGCATCAAGATTGCCCAGGAATTTGTTCGGGATATTCCCGAGGACACAGAAGACATGGCCATCGTCGAGGCGATTATAGGACTAGCCTGCAGTCTTAATCTCGAAGTGATCGCCGAGGGCGTTGAGTCACGTAAACAATTTAATTATCTCTACGCTTCTCGCTGCAGCGAAATTCAGGGTTATTATTTCTCGCCACCTCAATCCGCAGCCGAACTAACCTCATTTATGCAGTACGAGACCTGTCCGTATCCCCAATGAGGATTTATTTGCTGTCCGTATACTTGTTTGCCCACTATGAATCGGGCGACATGAATCGGGGGCATCTGGGCTGTTTTATTAGCGGCCAGGAATTGGGCGGCACCTGTTGAATGTGTCATCAGGGCAGAGAGGGAGCCTCATGAATTTCGAAACCCTGCTTGGCTACCTGCTTCAAAAGCCCGGTGCCACAGAGGATTTCCCCTTCGATAACCAGACCCTGGTGATCAAGGTCGGCGGCAAAATGTTCGCCCTGGTCGGTATCAAGAACGACCCTTTGCGCATCAACCTCAAGTGTGACCCGATAAAGGCGGAGTTCCTTCGTCAACAACATCCGGCAGTTCTGCCCGGGTACCACATGAACAAGCGTCACTGGAACACGGTCGTCCTTGACGACACCATCGCCGATGCAGAAATCTTCACCATGATAGACGATTCCTACGACCTCGTGGTGCAGGGACTGCCTAAAGTGAGGCGGCCAAAGGTATAAGGCTTAGATGATCTCTTTCAATTTTTGCTGGAGGATGATGATTGAAAGCAGCTTTGAGTAGCCGCTCTTGCTGAGCATTTCAAGTTCCCGTCGTCTTTCTTCGATCGACATCTGTTGCCATTTCCGGGGTCTTGTCTTCTCTAACAATTCGTAGTCCATTGTTATTCCTTCTCTGATTAGCCGGACATGCGGTCGATATGCTTGAATGCAGTAAAAAGCTCTTTGGAGCGACAGGGAAAGTTAATCCTGCAATTGGGGCAAATTATCGTGCCGCCAGCCTTCAGCTCGGCTATGTTGTAGAGAAAAGGCCGCTTGCAGCAGTGACAATCAAGCGGAACTTGTCTGGAAGATATGGGAGTGACAGCAGCCATTATTTCCCTGTCGCCGTTGGTTGACAACGGCAAGAAACGGTTTTCAAATGTTAATTTAAGGATGGACATTCTGGCACAGGATAAACTGTGAAACAATCCCCGTAAGGTACTTATTTTGTGATGTAAATAGGTTGTTTCGGCTGGACAACTTTAGTTTCCCCATTTACGATCTTGTTGGAGAATAAAGAAGTGGTAGGCCTAATACTTCCGTATCGATCCCCCGGATTTCCAGGCGGAAATCTTCACCGTCGCAGGGTAAAGCCTGGCAGTTCGCTCGGTAGCAGAGGGCGCGGTGTCATGTAGTCCGGCACTTGTAAGAGTTGTGTGCCGTGCGGCGGATCAAGTTCTGCATACAAACGTTGCGTGTCGCTGATGTATGATTTGCTCAGATGCATCGGCAGTAGCAGGGCTGGCTTGACTTGTCGGCTGATCCGGTTCAGGTCGGTTGTGCAGAGGTGGGCAGAGAGACGGGCCTTCCCTTCATCTTCCGCAAGAAAAGTGCACTCCGAGACCAGCAGCGTGACGTCGTTCATAAGCTCATAGACCTGGTTCAGATTCTCCTGTGTCATGCCAATGTCGGTGATGTAGCCGATGCTGGCAGGCGGCACGTCCCGACAGATCTTTCGGTAGAGAGCTTCTGCATTATCGACCGTTTCAACCCTGTGGCCTTCTGCCGTCTCTTTCCAGGTGTCAACAGGCCCGCTGTCGCAGCCTTCGGCATAAAAACGCTTCTCCAGATCCTTGAGCCATGGCCCTGGCATGAGTTTCTCTTCCTCCAGTCGCTGCCTGTCGATCAGGAAAGACGGCGCTTCGGTGACCCGGAAGATCAGCACCGGTATCTTGTGATCGCAGATCTCGGCTTCGACTTTCAGATGACGGGTATCCTGTCGTTTCGGGGCAGGGTTTGCCGGTGTTGTGATGTGAACCCCCGACTGCCGGCAAACTCAAATAGCTCGATCTGTTTCGGCTGAACTTCATAAACCTCGAAGGTGCACCAGTGTTCCTCGGTCAGGTTCCAGTCGTAGCCTGCAAGCTTATGGCTGATCCGTTCGGCAATACCGGGCGGACCGTGGATCTTTATGGTTCGTGGCGCAACCAGAACGTGCCGCAGAAGGTGGTCGAAGCCCATCAGGTGGTCCATGTGGGCGTGGCTGATGAAAAGGGCATCAATCGAGCGCAAGACCCGCTTTGCCACGTGGTGGAGTTGGCCGCAGTCGAGCAGGAGGCCACGACCGGTTGGCCGGATATTGACGAGCATGACCGGATCATCGATCAATCCGGAGAATAAGCTTGGTTGCAGATGGCGGAACAGACCTAGGTCTTGCATGGAGTCCTATTCCCTTTACGTTAGTCAGTCAGTGCACAAACCCTGAAGTGCACATAGGGCAACCCGCACCGCATCGCGCTCGGCTTGTTGTTTGACAGCCAGGTCGACGGCCTCCGCCACTAGTCGTTCAGCCAGAACCGCGCAGACGCACCCTGCGGCAAAGCCATAAACC
>SBFN01000258.1 GCA_006226895.1 Deltaproteobacteria bacterium
GTGAGAAATCGAGGAATAAGCGAGCAGGCGCTTGATGTCATCTTGATGATAAGCGCTCCAGGCGGCATGAAAGAGCCCGATTAGAGCAAAGACTGCAAGGATCGGCAAAAAGCTCTCTGTAGCATTCGGGAAGAGCGGGAAGGCCACGCGAATCAATCCGTAGATACCGGTTTTCAGCAGCAGGCCGGTCAGGTCGAGAGAGCCTGCCGCCGGTGATTCGGTTAGAGCGTCGGTCAGCCAGGTATGAAATGGCACCAGTGGCGACTTGACGATGAAGGCCGCCATAAAGCCGGCGAAGAGCCAACCTTCCTGAGCAGCGGTCAGTTGGGTCTGCAAGAGGTCACCTATGACAAAGCTGTAAACGCCACTCTGTGCACCGTGGATCTGGTAGAGCGCGATGATGGCGATCAACATGAAAAAGCTGCCGACCAGGGTGTAGAGGAAGAACTTGAGCGCGGCCTGACGGCGATTGGCTCCACCCCAGACACAAATCAGGAAGAACATCGGAATCAGCGCGACTTCCCAGAAGAGATAGAAAAGAACCAGGTCGTAGGCGAGGAAAATGCCCATCAAGCCGGCTTCCAGCAAGAGTAGCAAGGCAAAGAAACTGGAGACGTGACGTTCAATACGCCAGGCGAGCAGAACCGCAGAAACCTGCATGAAAGAGGTCAGAAGGACCATCAGCAGGGCAATGCCGTCCATGGCCAGAACATAGCGGGCACCGAAACGTTCAATCCAGCTGACATCCTCGTACAGCAGCCAGCGCCCCTCACCCTGGCCATGGCAGGTAAAGAGGTAGAGGGCTACGCCGAAGACCGCCAGCGAGGTCGCCAGCGACAGGGCCCGGCAATCAGCAGGGCGTTTGCTGTGCATCAGGCAGAGCAGTGCGCCGACCAGGGGCAACGCAACCAGCAGGCTCAGCCAGGGAAATTGTGGAAGGCTCGTCAACTCGGTCATCAGTGGCCTCCCCCGCTAACCAGCTTCAGCAGGAACCAGCCGAGCAGGACGAGAAACCCCCAGGCAAACGCTGAAAGGTAGGTTGTCAGTCTTCCGGTGGTCATCTGAACGATCAGTGAACTCCAGGCCGTAGCCATTTTTGCCAGGCCATTTAGGGTGCCGTCGAAGAGAGTGCGATCACAGCCCGAGGAACAGAAGCGGCCCATGGCTGCAAAGGGGCGGACAAAGAGCCGGTCGACGATCGTGTCGGCGTACCAGCCATTGAGGAGGAAGCGATTAAGCGCGTTCTCCTGCGGGGCCCGATAGATTCGATAACGCCAATGGGCCGCGAACCAGCCAACCGCGGCGATCGCTACGGCGAGAAGGATCAGCATCCATTCCTCCTCGTGACTGGCGGTCACGGTACGACCTGCCAGATTGTCGTACCAGTGATGCAGTGTTTCGCTGCCACCGACAAAGGCAGGCAGATTGAGCAAGCCACCGAGAAGGCCTATGAAAGCCAGCGGCCAGAGAGGCCAACGCATCAATAGCGGTAGCGCGTGAGGATGGCCCACACCGCGATACTCTCCGGCAAAGACCAGGTAAACCAAGCGGAAGGTATAGAAGGCCGTTAAGAGGGCGGTCGTAATCCCGATCAGCCAAAAAACCTTGTAGGACGGATCTGGATGGGTAAAGAGAGCCAGCAGGATCCCGTCTTTGGAGAAAAACCCGCCGGTCAGGGGTAAGCCGGCCAGGCAGACTGCTCCGGCCAAAAAGACCCAGAACAGCTCAACCGGTCCACGGCGGGTCAAACCACCCATTTTGAAAATGTCGTTTTCATCATCGGCCAAATGAATCACGCAACCGGCGGCCATGAAGAGTACGGCCTTGAAGAACGCGTGGGTCAGAAGATGGAACATGGCCCCGGCCACGGTTCCGGCGCCGACCGCCATGAACATGTAGCCGACCTGGCTCATGGTCGAATAGGCCAGCACTCGTTTGATCTCGCGTTGGGCCAAAGCGCAGGTTGCGGCGTAAATCGCGGTCAACGCGCCGATGGCGGTGATCGCGGTCATGGCTACGGGCGAGAGGGAAACCACCGGGAAGAGACGACAGAGCAGATAAACACCAGCTGTGACCATGGTTGCCGCATGAATCAATGCCGAAACAGGCGTCGGACCGGCCATAGCGTCAGCCAGCCAGGTCATCAGAGGGAGTTGGGCCGATTTGCCGCAGGCTCCAAGCAGGAGCAGCAGGCTCACGGCGATGACAACGCCCGATGAAAGAGAGGCCGCCTGGGCATTAATCTCGCTGATCGAAAGGGTGTCTGTGACAGCAAAGAGCCAGAGCAGGGCGATGGCGAGAAAAACATCGCCAACGCGGGTGACCAGGAAAGCCTTGGTACCGGCCTTGGCATTTTCCAGTTTGCGATACCAGAAGCCGATCAAACCGTACGAACATAGCCCCACGCCTTCCCAGCCGAGGAAGAGCACCAGCAGGTTGTCGGCGAGGATGATCGCCAGCATGGCGAAGACGAACAGGTTCAGCAAGCTGAAGAAGCGCGCGTAATCCTCCTCTTCATGCATGTAGCCGACCGCATAGAGGTGGATCAAGGATGCAACGCCGGTCACCATCAAGGTCATCGGTGCCGCGAGCCGATCGAAGTTAAGGGCGAAGCTGATATCGACGCTGCCGCTGTTAAGCCAGGTAAAGAGCACGGCGCGGGTCCCTTCTCCTTCAGCGTAACCCCAGAAGAGCACGGTCAGAACAAAGGCCCCGGCGACTCCCGTTACCGCCAGAACCTCGGCAAAGAGGCGCGGCAGGCGCATGCCAAAGACCATGTTGATCACCGCACAGCAGAGCGGTAACAGAGGTATGAGGAAGAGCAGGCTCTCGTTCATCCACGCATCCCGTTGAACACATCGGCGACCAAGGTGCGCTTGCGCCGCCACAGATAAACCACCATGGCCAGAGCCACTGCAACCTCTGCAGCGGTGATCGCCATGAGCATAATGACAAAGATCTGACCATCGACTTGCTGCCAATAGGCCGAAGCGGCAACAAACACCAGAGACGCCGCATTCAGCATAATCTCAACGCCTACCAGGATCATGATGACCTGGCGTCTCAACAAGACACAAGTCAAGCCGAGAACAAAGAGCGCCGCCGCAAAAGCCAGAGCATGTCCGAAGGGGATCATCATTGCTCATCCCCTTTCGACAAAGGGCGACCCAGCATGTAGGCGCCTATGGTTGCAAAAAGCAGTTGGAAAGAAACGACTTCCACAGCCAGAGCGTAGCGACCGAAGAGCGCCTCGCCAACAACCTGGGGCGCCAAGTAGAATGCTCCAATGTCCTTGCTCGCCGCCGGATCCTGGAAAATCAACATCAGGGTGCAGATCATCAGGCTGGAGGAGAGCAGCACCAAAGGCCCCCATCGCTTCCATCCCGGTCCCTCAGGGGTCTCTTGTGGTGCCAGGCCGAGCATCATAATAATAAAGAGGAAGAGCACCATGATCGCACCGGCATATACAATGACCTCAAAGGCTGCCACCAGAGGGGCTCCGAGCAGGTAGAACATGATCGCCAGGGCAAAGAAACTCACCACCAGGTAAATCACGGCATGCACAGGATTGCGGCGCGTGATGCAGAGCAGGGTTGCTGCGAGCATGGTGAAGCCGAGTATGTAGAATAAAAATGTCGCCATAAATATTAACTCGCTACAAAAACTTAAATACTAGCCACAGAGGCACAGAGAACACAGAGGTAAAGGATTCAAAACAGACTCTGGTTTTTCTCTGAGTCCTCTGTGCCTCTGTGGTGTATCTCTTGTTTAGAGCGCTCACCCTTTCCGGGGCTCGAAACCACGCACTTTCTTCTCCAAAACTCTAACGTCAGATCGAAGCTCTTTACGTTTATTAGTGATAAACTCAAGGCACCAGAGCCTTCGGGTCCACCGGCCCGTATTCATCTTCGTTGCCACCGCGCTCATTGGCCACACCGATTCCCGAATGTTCATAATAGTTGTATTCCGTATCCTTACCGCAACCGTCGATCAGCAGATCTTCTTTCTCCTGCACCAGCTTAAGTACGTCACGATTACAAATCTCGTAATCCGGGGTGGTCTGGATCGCCATGGTTGGACAGGCTTCGGCACAGAGACCACAGAAGATGCAGCGGGCAAAATTGATCCGGAACCAGCTCGCATAACGGCGGCCGTCATCATCTTCAGCGGCCTGCATCGAAATACAGTCGACCGGACAGGCGGCGCTGCACAGCTGGCAAGCGACACAGCGCTCGGTGCCGTCAGGATTGCGGGTCAACACGATGCGCGCCCGGTAGCGTGGCGGCGGCGTGCGCTTCTCTTCCGGATACTGGATCGTCACCGGCTTCTTGAAGAGATAACCGAGGGTGATCCAGAATGGCTGCAGGGTGCCTTTTATGTCGCGCCAAAGATTCATAATAATTTCGGGTACAGGGTCAAAGGTTCAGGGAACAGGGTTCATGGTGAAAGGCTTTTGTTTTGGCCCTTTCCCCCAAACCCTTCTCCCCGTTGGTTTATCCATTCATCGCCAACCGGATAGCACCGGTAATGACAACATTCAACAGGGCCAGTGGAATCAACACCTTCCAACCGAAGCGCAGCAACTGGTCGTAGCGTGGCCGCGGCATACTGCCCCGTGCCCAGATAAAGAGGAAAGCTACAAACAGGACCTTACCGACAAACCAGACCACCGGTGGCAGAAACGGGCCATTCCAGCCACCCAGAAAGAACACAGTGGTCATGGCGCCGATGACGATCAGGTTGATATATTCGCCAACAAAGAAGAGCCCGAAGCGCATCCCGGAGTACTCGGTGTGGAAACCCGCAACGATCTCGTTTTCCGCCTCCGGCATATCGAAGGGGGTCCGTTTCGATTCGGCGGTTATGCTGACCATAAAGATGATGAAGGCCAGCGGATGCTGCAACATATTGGGCCAGGTGGACTGTGCCATGACGATCTCGGTCAGGGAGAAGGACTTGGCGGTCATTACGACCGGCACCAGAGCCAGGCCGAGAGAGAGCTCATAAGAGAGCATTTGCGCCAGGCCGCGCATAGCACCGAGCAATGAATATTTTGAGTTGGAGGCCCAGCCTCCCAGGACGACACCATAAACAGCCAGAGAGGAGAGCCCGAAGAGGTAGAGCAGGCCGATGTTCAAATCACAGACAACCATCGGGATCTCACGGCCGAACAGGGTTAGCGGCGGCGAAAACGGTACGACTGCAAAGCTGAGCAGAGCAGTCAGGGCGGTCAAACCGGGAGCGAAAAGGAAAATCCACTTATCTGCACGGGCGGGGACAAAGTCTTCCTTGGTGATCAGCTTGATGACGTCGCACAAGGGCTGGATCATACCGCCCGGACCGATCCGGTTGGGGCCATAACGCATCTGCATGCGGCCCAGAATTTTTCGCTCAGCCAGCACCAGGTAGGCTGCCATGGAAAGTACCACGCCGAAGATCAGGCCGAGCTTGACCAGGATGAGAATCAGGCTGATCAGCAGATCATTCATCGCTGAACCTCCTTCTCAAGTCGACAGTCGAGGAGGCCGCCCGGGACCATTCCTTCAAGCGCGGTATCCCAGAGTTGCGGGACCATGACCAGCCCTTTCAGCATCTTTTCGTCCGTGCGGATGATGACGTGACAATGACCAAAATGAGTGGTCAGACGTGCCCGTTCGTCTGTTGCCAGGTTCAACTCCGCCGCCAGTTCAGGATGCAGGAGGACATAAGGTTGCGGCTCTGTAGCAGCCAGAGGTGAAGAGAGGTGCGCCAGCCAGCGGGAGCCAACCTGCCCGGTGATAGCCATGAGCGTCAAGGCCTCAGCCGTCGCGGCATGAGGCAGTTCCTGCTCTTCGGCCGGAGGTAAATCACCCCGGGCGGTCAGGCGGACACCTGTCGTTTCTGCGGTAATTGATGAAAGGCCTGCAAACTGTGGGTGGTCTCGCTCGATTGATTCGCGCAATTCAACGAGGTTCAACTTGCGGTCAAGGAGTCCGGCCAAAAGCAGCCAGTCTGCCTCGGGAGCAGAGCCAGGGGTTGTCTGGAAGAATTCGCGTGGCGGGTGGTTGCCGGCACCAGTCTCACGTATTGGCACCCCCGGATCGATGACCGGCAGAAAGGCCTGCAGGCGGCCTTCGTTGTTCACATAGCTCCCTGCCATCTCAGCGTTGGCACGCGTCGGCAGGAAGATGTCGGCACGCTGTGCTGCCAGGTTCGCTGTCGAATCAAAGCTCACCAGTAATTCCAGGTGACCGAGAGCGGCCTGCGCTCGAGCAGGATCCCTGGCTTCACGGAAAGGGTCACTTTCCAGGCAGACCAGCGCGCGCACGGTGCCTTCCTGAACGGCATCAAGGACGCTATCAAAATCAGGGCCGTGACCAGAAAGGAGAGCGCCGCCATAACTGTTGGGTCCGGCCAGCATGGTGATGACACCGACGGAGCGTTGCTCAGAGGAAAGCTGCTCTGCAGCAGAGCAGAGGGCCTGGACGCCCTGGCCACCGAGGAGGTCAGCGCCGCCGATCAGAACAGGACGCTGAGCTACCTTGAGTTGCTCAACAAGACTCTCAAGCAGGGATCGCTCGTCAGCTTCGAAGGCGTTCAAATCGTTCTTGCCGAGCGCCATAAGAACTTCTGACAGTCGTTCTGGAGGCAGGGGCAAATGCTTGGCAACGCAAGGCAACGCCACCGGCCGAGGGTCGATAACGACAACCTTGCCACCGTTGCGTACCGCCTGGCGGATGGCTAAGGCCAGCATCGGTCCTTCTGCCAGAGGGTCGGCACCAAAGAGGATTACCAGGTCGCTTTGACGGAGTTCTTCCTGGCTGCGGACCTGCTTGCCAAGTCGGGCCGCCAGAGTCCGGGCGGCACGGTCACGCCCCTGGTGAGCTTCGTAAACAAGCTGCAGAGAACCGGTTGCTTTAGCCCAATCGTGCAAAAGCACGCTGGCTTCAAAGCTTGAGCGGGGAGAACCGAGGAAAGCGACGCTGTCCGGTCCGTGTTTGCTGGCGATTGCTGCAACCTGCTCTCGGGCGGCAAGCAAGGCAGCGTCAACAGTGACAGGCTGTCCATCGAGGCGCGCCTGGCGGGGTCGCTCCGGATGATTGGCATGATCGTAACCAAAGCGGCCGCGATCGCAGATGAAGAAACCGTTGGTTTCCCGGTTGATACCAGCCTTGACCCGTTGTATCTCACGATAGCGACCACCGGGAATGGTGGCGCAACCGAGGCTACAGTGTGGACAGATTGACGGCCCTTCTTGCAGGTCCCAAAGCCGTGTCTTGAAACGGAACGGCTTGCTGGTAAGAACCCCGGTCGGACAGGCATCGATGATATTTCCGGAGAAAGGACTCTCCAAGGCACCGTCCTGGAAACGGCCGTACTGAATCCGATTGCGTGAACCGAAAACACCGTAATCGGTACCGCCACAATAATCGCGATAGGTGCGTACACAACGATAACAGGTGATACAACGATTCATCTCCTGCTGTACGAATGGCCCCAGATCCTGGTTGGTGAAGGTGCATTTCTTGCCGCGATAGCGGCGGACACCATGACCGCCGGCCACGGTCATCTCCTGCAGCTGACACTCGCCGCCTTCGTCGCAGACCGGGCAATCGTGGGGATGATTGGTCATGGCCCATTCGATGACATGCTCGCGCAACTCCATGGCATCGGGATCGGTTGACGAAACCACCATGCCGTCCTGAGCCTGGACCATACAGGCCATCTGTAAACCTTTGACCGGGCCATCGACAAACATCATGGCGCACAGACGACAGGAACCGACTGATCCCAGCGCTTCATGGTAGCAGAAGTGGGGGATGACGATGTCAAGTTCACGCGCGGCTTCGAGGACGTTGGTCCCGTCCGGCACGGTCACTTCTAGGTTGTCGATAGTCAGTTTAGGCATTTTTAAATCTATTCGCCACGGAGGCACAGAGACACGGAGAAAAACATAAAAAACAATCCGCTTATCATGCTGCGTCCATCTATAAGGCAATCCTTTGTATTCCAGCCTTAAGAACTGGAACATTGAAGTTGATCAGCAAGCCCAACCTTTTGCCGGTTAATTTCAAATAGCTCAACAACTGCGCCTGAAATACAGAATCCATTCGATCAACAGCTTTCACTTCAATAACCACAGACTTTTCTATGATGAGATCAATTCTCAAGGCACCCAAAGATTGCCCCTTATATTGGATAGACACCGGTGCCTGTTGTACATACTTGATACCCTTTAGCTCTAATTCATAGCAAAGCGCTTTTTCATAAATCGATTCAAGCAATCCTGGACCAAGAGCTTTATGAACCTCAATTGCACAACCAATAATCTTGTCAGTCAGAGCATTAAGGTCCTGAAGTTCTCTGTGTCTCCGTGCCTCTGTGGCCAACGGGTCAGCAAGCAAAAGGACAGCCCCCCTGCTTTATGTGATCTATAATCTCGTGTTCAAAGAGCCGCAACAGCGCTTCTACCGGGCCCATGGCGCCTTCAGCCAGGGCGCAGAAAGAGCGACCCTTGATATTTTTCACCTGGTCCTTGAGCATCGCCAGGTCGTCGTTGGTCGCCTGGCCGAACTCGATTCGGTCGAGCAGCCAGGAGATGGTGGACAGACCATCACGGCAAGGTGTGCACCAACCGCAGCTTTCGCGGGCGAAGAACTGGTTGAGGTTGCGCGTTACCGCCACCATGCAGGTGTCTTCGTTAAAGACGGTCACGCCCGCTGTGCCGAGACGGCTCTCGACCTCTTCAAGAGGATTGAAATCCATCATTACATCAAGGTGATCGGTGGTCAGGTAGGGTGTTGACGCGCCCCCTGGCAGACAGGCCTTGAACTTTTTACCCTCCCGTACGCCGCCGCCGAAATCTTCCACGACTTCACGCAAGGTGATGCCGAGAGGCAGCTCATAGCATTCCGTGCGGTTCAGATGTCCGGACAGGCCAAAGAGCTTGGTTCCGGCACTCTCCGGATTCAGCGCCAGGTCCTGAAACCAGGTGGTGCCATGGGTCAGAATATGCGGCACGGTGGCCAGGGTTTCAACGTTGTTGACGTTGGTCGGTCGTCCGAAGAGACCACGCTGGGCCGGGAAAGGCGGTTTGGAACGCGGATTGGGCCGACGGCCCTCGAGACCGTTGAGCTGAGAGGTCTCCTCGCCAAGGATGTAGCGCCCGGCACTACCGTGTACGTGCAGCTCGAAGTCAAATCCGGAACCAAGGATATTTTCCCCCAGGTAGCCCGCTTCGACCGCTTCTTCAATCGCTTGCTCAAGCCGTTGAAAACAATCTTCGTAAGCGTAACGAAGGAAGACGTAACCGATCTGGGCCTGCAGGGCATAGGATGCAATCGCCATCCCCTCGACCAGTTGATGAGGATCGGCCAGTAGCAGTTGGCGATCCTTGTAAGTGCCTGGCTCCATCTCGTCACCGTTACAGACCAGGTATTTGTCTCCCGGTTGATCTGCCGGGAAAAAAGACCATTTGATGCCGGTGGGAAAGCCTGCGCCGCCACGGCCACGCAGTCCGGAGTCCTTGACCAGCTCGCAGACCTCTGCCGGCTGCATCTTCATCGCCGCGCGCAGGCCTTGGTAGCCACCGTTCTTCTCGTACTCGGGCAAGAGGACCGTCTCGTTCGGCCGACGATTTTTGAATAGAACCTGTGTATAGGCGTTCATATCCTTAAACCTCGGCCGCTACTGCGGCACGCTCCCTTTGCAGAATGTCATCAATCTTCTCGGTGGTCAGCAAACCGTGCGTAGTAAAACCGATCATCATGGCCGGGGCCTCGCCACAGGCACCAAGACAGCAGGTTGGCAGCAGGGTGAAGAGGCCGTCAGCCGTTGTTTCACCCAGGCCGATTCCCAGAGTTTTCTTCAGATGTTCGGCGATCATCTCTGCACCTGTTGTCCAGCAGCAGATGGAATCACAGATATGGATGACCCGCTTGCCAACTTCTCGCCGGAAAATCTTATCGTAGAAAGTAGCCACCTCTTCTACTTCGATCGGCAGAACTCCGAGAACCTCCGCTGTCAACAGCACTCCGTCGTCAGGGACCCAGCCATGATGCAACTGGATCGCCCGCAACAGATCGATGATCATCTCATGAGGATGAGAAATCTCCGATGCCTTGTCTTTGAAGCTGTTGATCTGCTTTTGTGGAAGAAGCTCGTTCATATCAATTGTTTCTAAAATTAACGTTGAGGCACAGAGTCGCGGAAAAGCACAAACAAATCTTTATTGTTTTAACTCTTTCCACCCTGGGCAAGATTGATCTCTTATTTTTTTCTGTTTCTCCGTGCCTCTGCGTTGAAAAATTACCCGGATTCAATTCGTAAGTGCAACTTTGCAGGGTTGGTTTAAGTGAGCAAGCTGCGGTAGCATCTGTGCCACCTAGACTAGCCGGTCAAAGGAGCACCGATGAAACGTTACACACAGCTTGCCCGAGAGCAAAGATACCAGATTTACGCTCTCAAGAAAGCAGGTCTTTCACAAACCCGGATTGCTGGCCTGCTCGGAGTACATAAGTCGACTATCAGCCGTGAGTTGAGACGCAACTGTGGTCAACGTGGTTATCGTCCCAGGCAAGCTCACCTGTTGGCCAGGCAAAGGCATCGAGAGAAACCACGAACGCTGATCCAGCCGGAGACTTGGCTTCATGTCGAAACTAAGATCAGAATTGACTG
>SBFN01000137.1 GCA_006226895.1 Deltaproteobacteria bacterium
CGACAAAAACTCCACGAAACGCTGCCACGATTTAGCATCGGCATCGGCACGATAACGTTCTGAACCGAACACGGTGAAGGCGTGCGGCGCGCCGCTGTAGGTGATCATCTCATGTGCCACGCCCTGCTCTTCGAGCTCAGTCGCCAAATCCGCAAAATCCTGCAGGGAGATGTGTCTATCCGCGCTGCCGTGCATGATAAGCAATTGGCCCTTCGCCTGGCTGTAGTCCTGTCCTTCCGGTGTGCTCAAGCCACCATGGAAGGTGGCATAGCCTTTCAGATCGGCACCGGAGCGGACCTGCTCGAGTACTGCGGCCCCGCCGAAGCAGTAGCCCATCGACACAGCGTTGGTCACATCCCCGCCCTGCTCTTTGGCCGCATCGAGCGCGCCCTGCAGCAACGACCGCAACTTCGTTCGATCCTTGTACAACGCGCCTGTATGCTGTCGCTTATCGACCATCTCGGTCGGGCGGATGCCTTTGCCGAAGAGGTCGGCGGCAAAGACCGTGTAGCCGAGCTCGGCGAGCATCTCAGCTCGCTTGATTTCATAATCGGTCAGTCCATCCCAGTCGTGCATAAGCAGGACCAAAGGCGCTCCTTTCGTATTGCTGATGTAATATCCCTCGTAGGTCTTGTTATTGACCTGATAATCGACGTTAACACCGGCAGCGGAAGCGCTGCTGACCAGGACAGCGGCAAAGAGCAATGTCATTATTGTCCTCCACGAGTGCTGTTTGGATTTTGTTAGGATTGAATTTTATCAGGTTTCAGTTGTGTTGCATGGGGTTGCTCAAAAGAGCATCTATTTTTGGTTGATTACTGTGGACACGACTTGTCGTGCCCCCGATGCCAGGACAATCTGATGGCCGCGAAGGTCTTGAGCATCAGGACTCTTGCGATATACTTCTTAGGCAAAAAAAACTTTTGCCTGCATAACCTTGATCATTTACGCTTTCCCCCTAAGGAGAGACCATTGCCTGACAATCCAAAAACCAGGATCGTCTATCGTTTCTTGTCTCACTCGTGACACATTAGTACTGATATTAGCGGGCGGACGGGGTACCAGGCTGCATGAGTTGACCGGCTTAAGGGCCAAACCTGCGGTCCACTTCGGCGGCAAGTACCGCATTATCGATTTTCCGCTCTCAAATTGTGTCAACTCGGGAATTCGTAAAATCGCCGTGCTGACTCAATACAAGTCGCACTCACTGATCCGGCACCTGGTGCGTGGCTGGAGTCATTTCAAGATGGAGCTTGGCGAATACATCGAAATATTGCCGGCCTCCCAGCAATCCTCTGATAACTGGTACCAGGGCACCGCGGATGCGGTCCATCAGAATATCGGCTTCATCCGTGAGACAGAGGCCAAGTATGTCATGATTCTGTCCGGCGATCACATCTACAAAATGGACTATCGGCCCATGCTGCTGGCTCACTTGGAAAGGGGCTCAGACCTAACAGTCTCTTGCCTCGAAGTACCAATCGAAGAAGCGGCCGGCGAGTTCGGTGTGATGACCGTCGATGAAAACAACCGGATCATAAAGTTTGATGAAAAGCCGCAACAGCCGAATCCTATCCCCGGAAAGCCGGACATGACCTTGGCCTCCATGGGCAATTACATCTTCAATACCGATTTCCTTCTCGACATCCTGGAAAGAGACGGCAAGAGGTCTGATTCGGATCATGATTTTGGGAAAAATATTATTCCGAATATTCTCGAGGACCACAATGTTTACGCCTACCCGTTTCTGGATCCAGAAACCGACACGTTGGCCTACTGGCGAGATGTTGGCTCGTTGGACGCCTTCTGGGAAGCCAACATGGAATTGATTTCGCCAGCCCCGGAGCTTAATCTTTACGATCAGGACTGGCCGATCTGGACCTACCAGAGGCAACTGGCCCCGGCAAAGTTTGTCTTTGATGATGACGGCCGACGGGGCATGGCCGTCGATTCTGCGGTTTCGGGGGGCTGTATCATCTCCGGCTCCTACCTCAGGAGAACCCTGCTGTTTTCAGACGTCAGGGTCCATTCTTACTCGAAGGTCGAGGACACGATCGTCTTGCCGGGGAGCACCATCAATCGGCATTGCAAAATCAAACGCGCGATCATCGATAGCGCCTGCATTGTCCCTGAAGGTTCCGTGATCGGCTATGATGTCGAGCAGGACAGAGCCAATGGTTTCCGTGTTTCTGCGAAAGGGGTGGTTCTGGTAACCCGTGAGATGCTGGGGCAGTAAAAGTAAAACGGGGGCAGCTTTTGATCTTTGAGTTTATTCAAGGTTCAAGACTTAGTCCCAGGCAATTATCTTATATTGAAGCCTTTGCTTTGCAGCTATACCCCCACGGTGACATACAAGAGAATCGGTATTAAGTTACCAACTCAGGTTCCATCTCGGCTCAGACCTTCCCCACCGGCGCCAGGTAAAGCGTAAATTCGTTCTCTCCGTCAACCTGTAAAAGAGCGTCCATCTTCTCCTGATGATAAGCGGCAATAGCACAGGTGCCAGCGTGGATCGCCTCGCAAGCCAGGTAGAGGTTCTGGCAGACGTGTCCTACATCGTGTGCTGCAAGGTCATAGCGCCATTCCATGCGATATGGAAGCACGGTCCAGGCAAAGGTCACCGGAGCTGTGGCGATGAATTCCTGGCCAAGGGTCGCCTCGGTCAGAAGCGTTTGCTGCTTCTCCAGCGCATGTTCAAAGACTAGTGCATGCTCGACTGGCAGGTAACGGTAGACACCCTG
>SBFN01000184.1 GCA_006226895.1 Deltaproteobacteria bacterium
GGGGCCGTCTTCTGGTAGACAAACTGCAGATTGGTCGTTTTGCCGCACAGGCCCGGGCCATAATAAACAATTTTGCAATTGATCTCGCGGGATGCGTAGTTGATGAAAGACATGGTCCGGTATCCTTAGCTGAACAGGTTATCTATGTCGTCGTCGGTGATTTCGGCGAACGGACTGTCGGCATTGCCGGCCTTTTCAACTTCTGCAGCCTTGACCGCAAGATCTTCAAAAATATTGGCCAATTCGGCACTTGCTTTTTTGACGCGCAGTCTGACGAGCCCGAGAGAGCTGCGGTGGTCGAAAATAACCACCAGGATAACCCGCTGAGCAATGATCGAAATGTGAATGTTGTCTTTTTCCCCTTCGTGGAAGAGGATGGAGAACTCTTTCTCGCCAATCAGCTTGGCGAGTCCGCCTGTGGCGGCGATGTTGCCGGCGGTCAGGGAGGCAAGACTTGTCGTGTCAAGGTTCTCCGTTTCGCCACAGCCAGCAATCAGTTGACCGTTTTTGTCGACCAGGAAGATGACTTTAGCGTTTGATTCACGCAACAGTTTTTCTATGACTGCACTGATCCGCTGGAATTCCTCGTCGTACATGACAAAGGAGTTGTTCTGTGGCTCGAGCATACTTGGTTCTCCTCTTGGGGGCTTCACCAATAGCCCTTATAGCATTTCATCCTGTTTCTTATCAAGGTTTTTTGCCTGACTTTAGGGGCTCCCGACGTCTTGTGGTGGGTTCCCCTCTAAGATGGGCTTGTGTGTAAGTGCAGATGGTTGTGCTTTTACGAAATACAATTAAAAAGCTCCCGGCTTTTGCCGGGAGCTTTTTGTGTCTGTAGCTTGTTACTTGCCGCAATCAGCTTGCATCTCAGCAAGCTTTTTGTAGAGGTCGTAGCGGGCGGCAACGTCCTTGCCCGCAGCTTCCAACAGAGCCTCGGCGTTCTCAGGGTTGTTCTTCTTGAGGACGCGGAAGCGGTTCTGGCTGTTGGCGAAGTCCGCGAAGCTGATGGTCGGCTCCTTGCTGTCCATCTGCAGCGGGTTCTTGCCCTCAGCGGCCAAGCGGGGGTCGTAACGGAACAGTGGCCAGTGACCGCAAGCCACGGCTTCCTTGCAGTTGTCCACGGCGGTGGTCATGTTGATGCCGTGGGCAATACAGTGGCTGTAGGCTATGACCAGCGACGGGCCATCGTAGGAGTCGGCTTCCAGCATCGCCTTGACGACCTGGGCAGGATTGGCCAGTGAGACCCGAGCGACATAAATGTTGCCATAGGTCATCGAGATCATGCTGAGGTCCTTCTTCGGCATTTCCTTGCCGCCGGCTGCGAACTGGGCAACCGCACCGATTGGGGTCGACTTGGAAGCTTGACCACCGGTGTTGGAGTAAACCTCGGTGTCAAGGACCAGGCAGTTGACGTTCTCGCCGGAGGCGAGGACGTGGTCGAGGCCGCCGTAACCGATGTCGTAGGCCCAGCCGTCACCACCGTGAATCCAGACCGACTTGACGACCAGGTAGTCGGCGTCAACCAGCAGCGGCTTGGCGGTTTCGTGGGTGCACTTCTCAAGGATCGACTTCAACTCGGCAACGCGGCCACGCTGGGCTTCGATCTCCGGCTGAGAGTCCTGGGCGCTGTCGAGAATCTGCTGCTTGAGCCCTTCTTTTCCAGCGCAGGCAGCGCAGCCGCAGGCCATGTTCTTGACCAGCAGCTCTTTCGCATAACCAGCGGTCTTGTCAATGGCGAGGCGGAAGCCGAAGCCGAACTCGGCGTTGTCCTCAAAGAGAGAGTTGCTCCATGTCGGGCCACGGCCGTCTTTACGGGTCGACCAAGGAGTCGTCGGCAGGTTGCCGCCACAGATAGACATACAGCCCGTTGCGTTTGCGACATACATGCGGTCACCAAACAGCTGGGAGCAGAGCTTGACAAACGGAGTCTCGCCGCAACCGACGCAGGCGCCGGAGAACTCGAACATTGGCGGCAGGAACTGGCTACCCTTGACGGTCGCACGATTGAACAGGTTCTCGTCCGGATCAGGCAGGCCAACAAAGAAGTCGAAGTTGGCGGCTTCCTTCTCGCGCAGCGGAACCTGGGGTGTCATGTTGATCGCCTTGACGTCTTCTTCGGTCTTGCTCTTGGCCGGACAGTTATGGACACAGGCACCACATCCGGTGCAGTCCTCGGGCGCAACTTGCAGGGTGTACTTCTTGCCATCAAGTTCCTTGCCCTTGGCATCAACTGACTTGAAGGTCTCTGGAGCTCCCTTGAGGTCAGACTCTTCGTAAAACTTCATGCGGATCGCAGCGTGCGGGCAGACGAAGGAGCAGATGCCGCATTGGATGCAAAGGTCCTCTTTCCAGACCGGAATGTTAACGGCGATGTTACGCTTCTCGACGCGGGCAGTGCTGGTCGGGAAGGTGCCGTCGGCAGGCATGGCCGAGAGCGGCAACTTGTGGCCGACGCCGTCAATGATCGGACCGAGGGTCTTCTGGACTGTTTCGCTGCAGCCGTCCCACTGGCCGGCCAGCATTCCGATGGCACTGTCGGCAGCAGCTGGGACAGTAACCTCATTGATGTTTTCAAGGGCAACGTCGACCGCCTGGTTGTTCATGTTGACAACCTTCTCACCCGCTTTGCTGTAGCTCTTGACGATAGCGTCCTTGATCTCGGTGATCGCGGTTTCGAGCTTGATGACACCCGAAATCTTGAAGAAAGCGGTCTGCATGATGACATTGATACGGGAACCGAGGCCGATCTTCTCGCCCAGGTGCACACCGTCAATAACGTAGAACTTCAGCTTCTTGTCGATGATCTGCTGCTGGACCATCTTCGGCAGGTGAGCCCAAACCTCATCCTTGGTATAGGGCGAGTTGAGCAGGAAGGTTGCACCTTCTTTGGCGTTTTTGAGCATGTCGTACTTCTCGAGGAAGGAGAAGTTGTGGCAGGCAATAAAGTCGGCCTCGTTGTCGGCGAGCAGGTAAGTCGACTTGATGACGCTCTTGCCGAAACGCAGGTGCGAAGTTGTCACGCTGCCGGCCTTCTTGGAGTCGTAAACAAAGTAGGCCTGAACTTCGTTGTCGGTTGTGTCGCCGATGATCTTGATCGAGTTCTTGTTGGCGCCGACGGTACCATCGGAGCCGAGACCGTAGAACATGGCGGTATAGCCGTCGAACGGAACCTTGTAGGTTTCGTCGAAATCGAGGCTTTTGCTCATAACGTCGTCGTTGAAGCCGACGATGAAGTGGTTTTTCGGCTTGTCCTGCAGCATGTTGTCAAGAACGGCCTTGCACATGCCGGCGTTGAACTCGAAGGAGCCGAGGCCGTAACGGCCACCGACGATGGACGGGTAACCGTCGAGAGAAACAAAACCTTCGCTCATGCCTTCGCCGATAGCTGTGCGGACTGCCTGGTACATCGGTTCGCCGATGGCGCCCGGCTCCTTGGTGCGGTCGAGAACAGTGATCTTCTTAACACTCTTCGGCAGAGCTTTGCAGAACTGCTCGATCGGGAACGGCAGGAAGAGGCGAAGCTTGAGCAGGCCAACCTTTTCGCCCTGGTCAGCAAGGTACTGAACCAGTTCTTCCATCGCTTCACAGCCGGAACCCTGCATGATAACAACGCGCTCGGCGTCCGGTGCACCGACATAGTCAACCAAGTTGTATTGGCGACCGGTCAGCTTGGCAAACTTGTCCATCTGGGCCTGAACAATGCCGGGGACTTTTTCGTAATAAGGATTAACCGTTTCGCGACCAATGAAGTAGACATCCGGGTTCTGAGCCGTGCCACGCAGAACCGGACGATCTGGAGTCATGGCGCGGTTACGGTGAGAAGCAACCAGATCATTGTCGATCATCGCCCGCATATCGTCCTGACTCAGTTCTTCGACTTTTTGAACTTCGTGCGAAGTCCGGAAGCCGTCGAAGTAGTGCAGGAACGGTACACGTGATTCGAGGGTCGCTGCCTGGGCGATCAGGGCAAAGTCCATAACTTCCTGAATGTTGTTCGAACAGAACATGGCCCAACCGGTCTGGCGGCAGGCCATAACGTCGGAGTGGTCGCCGAAGATCGACAGTGCCTGGGCGGCAACTGCACGGGCCGAAACGTGGAAGACGGTCGGAGTCAGTTCTCCAGCGATCTTGTACATGTTCGGGATCATCAGCAGCAGGCCCTGAGACGCTGTAAAGGTTGTGGTCAGGGAGCCGGCCTGCAGAGCGCCGTGAACGGCACCGGCAGCGCCACCTTCAGACTGCATTTCGACAACTTTGGGGATCGTCCCCCAGATGTTTTTCTCGCCTGCCGCACTCTTGGCGTCAGAGATCTCACCCATACCCGAAGAGGGCGTAATCGGGTAGATGGCAATGACCTCGTTGGTCGCATGAGCAACATGCGCTGCGGCCATGCAGCCATCGTAACATTCCATTTTCTTGGACATCAGACTTCCTCCTTGTACTTGATATGTTGTATCGATGAATTGGGTTTACGATATGTCTTGCGAAAAATATTCTTTCTGCGAATCAGATGTCGCGCCGTCCTTCGACGGCCCGGTTCACAGTTGCTTCATCAACATATTCGAGTTCGCTGCCCATCGGAATGCCATATGCCAGGCGTGTGACTCTTATTCCGAGAGGCTGGACAAGCTTTGCCAAGTAAAGGGCTGTATCACCTTCAACTGTAAAGTTGGTGGCGATGATGAGCTCCTGTACTACGCCTTGTTCAAGGCGTTTGATCAGTGGGTTGATCTTGAGGTCTTCCGGTCCGATGCCGTCCAGTGGAGAGAGGGCGCCGTGCAGCACATGATAGTGGCCTCTGAAAGAACGACTGCGTTCTATGGCTATGAGTGCCTGCGGTTCTTCCACAACACAGATCAGACCCTCCTCCCGCCTCTTGTCACAACAGAGGGGGCAGGGATCTTGTTCCGTGATATTAAAACAGACGGAGCAAAACCTGGTGTTGCGTTGCAGGTCTAAAATTGCTTCGGCCAGCGCCTCGGCCTGAACCTTGGGTTGGCGGAGCAAGAAAAAGGCCAGTCGGGTTGCCGTCTTGTTGCCGACACCTGGAAATTTGGCCAATTCTGCGACAAGTCTTGCGAAAGACGGGATGGAGTCTAACATGATTTTTCGCAGAAATTCAACAGTTTATGAGATTTCGAAGTTATTTTAAGGGGGCCAAATTTTTTTCGTATCACTGAAAAAATTCCCGTTATTTTTTTTAGTAAAGATAAAGAAGTTTACTTTAGCTTAAAAAAAATGGCAGATGCAAGGATTAAGTTTGCTGGCTCCGATCCTCAAGGGTCGAGGCTTCTCTGTTGCGCACTGTTCTTTTTGCTCACTTTATGGCGAATCTCCGCCGCCGACTCAGATTAGAAGAGCCCCGGAATGTTCATGCCGCCGGTCAATTTGCCCATCTCTTCCTGAGCCATCTGCTGGCTTTGCTTGATCGCTTCATTGACCGCCGCAGTCACCAGGTCCTGAAGCATCTCTACATCTTCCGGGTCGACTGCTGTCGGGTCTATCTTCAGGCTCAGTAGCTGTTGCTTGCCGCTGACGACGGCGGTCACCATGCCACCGCCGGAAGAGGCTTCAACTTGCTTGCTCTCGAGCTCTTCCTGTAGTTCTGCCATGCGGCGCTGCATCTGTTGGGCCTGCTTCATGATGTTGCCGATACCACCTTTTGCCATTGTGCTTCCTCCGTTCGTGGCAGCCTGACTTGGGGCTGCTCTGTTAATTTATGATCAAATATATTGCTGTGAGGGGTTTTGTCTGTCGTAGTTAGTCCGCGCTCCTCAAGTTAGCATTCAACCGTATCTCTAAACAAATCCCTTGTCGATGGGGATAACTTTTTTAATTTCGCCATTGAAGATATCCTGCACTGACTTCAGCGCCGGGTGCTCCATGGCGTCTTCGCGCAAACGGCGCATGCGATCTGTCTCTTTGGCTTCGCGTTCTTCCACCAGAGAAGGAGGCGCAGCACTCTGCTGTTCAATATCAACAGCAAGGATGCGCAGTTTAACCGGCTGCCCGAAGTACTCTGTTGTCAAAACCTCGAGATCCTGACTGATGTCCTGCTCCTGAAGCTGGCTGATCATGAATGACCCCTTTGCATAACCTATCTCGATAACCGGTATCTCCAGCTTGAGAAGACGACCGTGTTCAAGGACAGAGCCAAGCATCGGGCGGTTTTGTTTGACATGCTCAACCAGCCCCTGCCAACCCTTGCTCTCGGTCGATGTGGCGACGGGGGCTTCAGGCTTTTTTGGCGGCGGGTCCGGACTTG
>SBFN01000247.1 GCA_006226895.1 Deltaproteobacteria bacterium
CATAAGGTAAGCGAGCGACTCACCTTTCCAATTCCGCAACCCAAGCAAATTTTCGCGGTGGCCGCCAATTATCCCAGCCATCTGTTCACCGACCTGTCGCTACCAGGAAAAGCTGAGCTGATTGACCTGTTGCGACATGCCCGACCGAGGCTGTTTCAGAAATACCCACCCGTAGCAGCTCCTGGAGACAGTTTATTGGGCATGAGTCCCTTTGCCGAGCAACCCGGTCCGTTCGGATCGATTATGGCCCCGGCACAGGTTCGTGTACCTACCCTGGGAGACCAGAACCGAAGTGTCACGGGACATCTTGATTACGAGGTTGAAATCGCTGTATTGATCGGTCGTGACCTCTCCTGGGATGAAGCCCATGCCATGACCGACGCAGAGCTGAGCAGTGTTGTGTCTGGGTATCTGCTCTTTTCCGATGCAAAAGTGCGTGATCCCCAGGCGATGGGGAAGATCCTGCAGGCTTTTCGCGAGGAGAAGGTCGATCCGGACAACCCTTACCGAGTTGGGGATACCGCTCTCGACGGCACACTCGGTACATGGAATGAGATGACGTGCCACTGGTGGAGTTATGCCGCCAGTTGGGGGCGTTACGCAGCGTACGGCCCGTTGCTGGTTGCGTCCTCAGACAAAAACAAGTTCCCTCCTCGCATGATTTTGAGTGGCCGCAGCTATTCTTCATCTGCCGAGCGGCCTGCTTCGCCTCCTCAGAGTGTGCCGAAGGACCAACTGCTGCTGCGCCAGGCCGTGGTTACAACCTTCGCAGGAGACTACCAGGATGCTTTGATCTGGAATCTTCCGACGATCATTCGTTCGTTGCTCAACCCCGCGGGAAATGCCCTCGCTTTTACGGGAGAGGCACCAGTGCTTTACGCCGGTGACCTGATCGCTCTCGGCACCCCGGGAGGCACCGTGGTCAGTGCCAAACCCTGGTGGTTGCTGCCAATGGCCGAGAATCTGCTGTTCTGGAAGGCCCCGAAGGATTTTTACAAAATGTTCTTCAACTCGACCGAGGGTGACTACCTGCACCCGGGAGATGAACTGTTTCTCTGGGGGGAGGGCTTGGGGTATCAACTGTTGCAGGTGGATAAACCGCGTGGCGAGTAGCTCGGTGTGTGATAAGCATTGTCTCGCGACGGATCAAAACCTCCCTTGCAGGGCCAGACCACCTGCAATTGGTACCAGCTGCCAACCAGGGCCCTTAAATTGGCCGGTCGCGGGGAAGTTCTGTTGATAGTCGCGCCAGTCATCCTCAGGACGGGTCGGCTGGGTCCAGATGTTGGCTTCACCGATCGCTATTCCAATTGCTGATGACACCAGAGCATCACCTCCGTCACCGAAGGCCGCGATCAGCGCTCCGGCAACCACGTTGACACCGACAACCTTGGCATGTGGTTGCCAGTTATGACGAGATGAAGCCCGTTGCGCTGAGTCTCTCAGGATTGCTTCACTGAGATCCAGTTTTTCGCGTTTTTGCTCCGGTGAGTTCTGAGGCAAATCCAACGCGGGTATAGCACCATGGCGGCCGGGATGGGGCCGAAGGAGCATGTCGGCCAGGCCGCCGACCGATTTAAGGGCGCCAATGCTATAGTTGATGCTGTCATCGCTGTTGTCTGCATCGATCCAGAGAGCAGTCTGAGCCACCGCGCTCACCGCGTAGAAAGAAGCCCAGCCGTTCTGCCAATAGCTGGCATGCCGTCGATTCCCTTCCAGGCTGCTCTCGATGAAATCCATGCGCAGCTCATAACCCTCCAGGTTGGCGGGGCCGGCTGCCAGTGTTTTTGAAGAGATGAATGCAGTCAGGATCAGAATTGCACAGACCAAAATTCTCATTATCCTCTTTGCCTCCTGTAGACGGTGCCTGATGGCTACCAACGTAGAGCCCCTTCATGATCGTTCCCCGAAATCAATATTTATGACTGTTTCTGATACGCTGCTGCCTTCCTGACGCTCGAGTTTACGTTCGTAGGCAATTCGGCTGGAATTCTCTTCCCACCAGCTAAGGGCTTCTTTCTCTGTCCATGTTGTGTCGAGAATGATCCTTGTCAGTTGTTCGGCGAGTTCGGTGGCAGAGGCCGGGCGTTCTTCCGGGACTCTGGATAAACAGGCGTGAATCAGGTCGTCCAGTGCCTCCGGGATCGGTACCTCTGTTACCTCCGAAGGTCTGGGCGGTTCCGTGTTGACGATGTTATGTAATATTGTGTCAACATCCTTGTCCGAAAAAACCAGCTGCCCTGTCAGCATCAGGAAGCCGAGAGCTCCCACTGCATAAAGGTCGGAGCGGGCGTCCACCTGCCGATCGAGAACCAGTAGTTCGGGGGCGATGAAGCCCGGTGTGCCCATGATGCCAAACTGATGATTCGTCTCATGATTGTCAGAGAGGATTTGTCGGACCAGGCCGAAATCGAGGACCTTGACAAAGTCATATGTCCCGCCGCGTTGGCAGAGCATAACATTGCCGGGTTTGATATCCCGATGGATCAGCCCTTGCTTATGAGCCTCGGAAAGAGAGCCACAGATTTTCTGCAGGATGTAAATAACGCGATCAGCTGGAACCTGCTTCTCAATTCTGACCAGTTGGTCAAGGGTGATGCCGGAGAGGTATTCCATGGCGTAATAGAAGACGCCGTCGGGTGAATGACCATAATCGTAGATAGAGATGGTATTCGGGTGGGTGAGCTGGCTGGTTAACTGGACTTCCTGCTCGAAACGTTCCAGCGCTTTCTCGTCAAGTTTATCTTCTCGGATCAGTTTGATCACCGTAGGGCGCCTGAGCATTGCATGTCTGGCCTTGTAGACTTTGCCCATGCCTCCTTCACCGATTTTTTCCACCAGGGTGTATTGCCCCAGCTCCCTTAACTCATCGACCTCACTCTGTAACCGTTTCAGAAAATAGTTAGCTATCAGGAAACTGATCGCGGTTATAACCAACAGGCCAAACAGGGCTATGAACGCCAGGCGGACAGGACGCAGGCTGCGAAGGGCCTCACTCCGTTCCACCTCGGTCGCCACACCGAAGCCGTATTCAGATAACCATTGCCATGCTCCAACAACTAAGACGCCCCGGTAGTCGCGATAGCCATCGACATTGATGCCCGGTTGCGAGGTGATAGCCATCTTTGCCATTTTAGTCAATGGCCGGGAGTCCATGGGTAGGGCCGAAGACTTGCCTTTGGTCAGGTCGACGCCGGGATCACGCACCTGCAGGGTCAGGATTGCTGAACTGTTCGGTGTGTCGGGGATCAGGGCCAGTTTCTTGAGCTGATCTTCATGACGAGATTCGGAAAGCATAAGGCCCCGATCGTCAAAAGCGTAGGTGCTGCCGGTGTTGCCGAACTCAGCGACAGAGAGGATGCGAGTGAAATCTTTTCCCGGGTCGATGGTAAAAACCAACGCTGCAATGATCTCGTTGGAGGTGTTGGTAATAGGGGCTTTGGCCAGAAGGACTGGTTGTGTACTGGTTTCTATACCTTTTTCGAGCAGGGCGTTTTTGGCAAAGGGTTTCTCGAAGGTGGCTTTCCCTTCGAGTATCGGTTGCAGCATTTCTATGGCTGCTGGAGACAAGGCTCTGTCAAGGTAAGTCTGTGGCTGGTCAGTTGCTCGAATGACACCCTGAGCGTCGATGATGGCAAAACCGAGATGACCGTCTTCGTCGACGACATTGGCCAAAACCTCAGTCAGTTTTCTGCGGGTGTCTCGAGGAGACTGCCCGTATAGTAACTGTTCTGTCAGTTCCCGGACTTCTCGGTCTTTGGCCCAGGCCTGGATGTTGGAGCGTTCATTCTCAACCACGATCTGCAACGCTTCGATGTTGGCCTGCAGGATCGATTGCAGACCGGCGGTCAAATTGTCATGAATGGTCTCCTGAACCGCGTCGTAAGTCCAGGCACCGACCAGCAGGAGAGTTAGAGCGACCCCAGCCAGCTTCGCTTGCCCGGTCCAGCTGACGACGCCTTGCGTATCACGTGGCGTGTGGATTGTGTCGCAGGAGCAGGCATCCTAGTCGCTGTCTTCCATTTCGACGACCGCCTCTAGCTCCGGCATGATCAGCACGGTCTCTTCCTTGACGGGTGAGAGGAGCGTGGTCTTGGCCTGAAAGGCGCGCATGCCGGCCTCGACCTGTTTTTGCCGTCCCCGTTCATACCAGCCCTCCTTCATGACATGCATGACCGGCGC
>SBFN01000059.1 GCA_006226895.1 Deltaproteobacteria bacterium
CGTTTGACCCACAGAGGCAGCGCGTGCCGATCAATTTCGACCCCGAATCCAGGGCCAGAAGGTCTGCACGGCGGTTGACCTGCGTAACCAAATTGCAACAAAGGCGTCACCGGATCCTCTTTGAGCAGGTGATGGCCAAAACAGCCCTCACCGAAACGCACCCGCTCACCGACCCTGGCGATCAGCGCCAGTTGTGCAGCGGACAGCAAAGAGCTCTCACCAACCTGGCACCCGACTTGAATGATCAGCCCCTCTTCCAGCCCTCGTCGGCAACGATCGTATGCTGCGACCAGCCCGCCGCACTTGGAAATGCGGACATTGAGCGAGGTGCAGGCTTTCGACCTGATCAGTGTCTCCAGGCTGTCGGCGTCATTGAGGCTTTCGTCAACCATCACTTCGAGACCAGTATCGCGAACCAGTTGTGCCAGACCATCGATATCCTCCGGCATCAGAGGTTGTTCAAAAGAACGCACTCCGTATTCAGCCAGGCGCGGCATCATATCCAGAGCGCTGTTCACATCCCAGGCCATGTTGACATCAACGCGAATGTCGCAGCCGGAACCCAGCACTTTGCGAGCTGTGCGCACCATGTCAACTGAACCTTCGGCCCCGATCTTCAATTTGACCTGTCGGAAGCCATAGAGCCGGACCATGAGCAGGGTTTTCAGGTAGGACCAGCCTTCTGCTGAGGAGAACACCACGCTGTAGCGAAAAGCCTTGGGAAGTTGTGTCTGGCCGGACAGCTGCGCGGGTTGTTTGAATGAATGGCCGAAGGCATCTAGCAGAGCAAGGTCAACGGCCGCCCAGGCAGCCGTCTGCGGCTTGCCCGGTTCCGTCCAACCGACCGGGGCTCGCCCGTTGCAATCGGTCAGAAAATCGACCAACTCTTGCCAGGTCGTAAACTCCTGGCCGATCAGGCGCGGCAGAAAGCTATGCTCCATCAATACATAAGCATCATCCCGCGATTCACCGGAAACATAATCACGCGGCAGGCACTCGCCGAAACCGATGGAACCGTCATCCAGCTCGCACTTGAGCAAAATGCTGTCGGAAGTCCAACGCTCCTTGGCTGCATGTTTGAACGGCTTGCGAAACGGCAGCTCGAGAGCGTGTAAGGTAAAAGACTTGACAGCGGGCATCTTTAAAGTTCCTCAAGCCGGGACAGCCAAGAGCGCAGATCTTCAAAATAGCGTTCACGCTCCAGGCTGTATTCTAGGATGTGCCTTGCATCGGGGTAAGTTATCTGAGTCTTGTCCGTAGCAGGAAGCCCGTCAAACCATTTGCGGTTTTTATCATTGTCGGCGATCTCGTCCTCACCAGCAAACCCTATCAAAACCGGCATTCTCAAACGATTTGAATTCGCCTTGATGAACTTGCGTGCTTTATGGATCTGCCAGTAAAGGTCCCCGGTCACTGCTCGCAAAGAGAGTGGATCCATTGCAATGAAAGGTTCGTATTCCGGCAGCTCGGAGAACTGGTCAGGGTCGAGCGGTACGGGGAAATAATAATCTCTCTTGCCGGAAGATGTCGTGATTATCTTCAGCGTCTGGGAGAGCGGTATCGAGGTGTGTGTATAAATACCCGGAGTGGTCAGAATCAACCCCTTGATGGCCAAAGGATGCGTCTCAGCGTAAACTGTCGCCGGAATAGCACCGAAACAATGACCAAGCAGATAAATCTGTCTGCCGCGATGCTTGCGTGTTGCATAACTGCTCACAGTCTCGATATCGGCAGCCCACTCCATGAAGTCTTTGCTGTCGCCTCGTTTGGACTGGCTCAACCCGGAACCGCGCCGGTCGATCACATAGACCGGGTGGCCGAGGCTGGCGACAAAAGCTGCAGACTGGGCAAACCAGCCGGAATGGCTCTGCAGGCCATGGACCATCAAGAGTGGAGAACGGGACCCGTCTGCGCCGAAGAGGCGCACAGAAACGGCAATCTTGTCTCGCGTTGGTATACTCAAAACCGTGCCGCCCTGCAAACTATTGCTGATCGCAACAGGAAGCGCTACGGCCTTTGGCCAGTCCATCTTCGGGTCCGGCAGTAATGGCGGTTCCACGGTCACAGCACAGGCGTTTAACAACAAGAAAAAGCCAATAACGCAACCGTTCAATAAAGCATGAATTTTATCTCTCAAGCCGATCCTCCGAGCTCAGAACCAAGAAGTCGTATAGGTAAATCTGATATTTGACATTCTATCCGGTTAGGTCATAATTTCAACAAGTTACATGCCAAATCACATTCACAAACAGCCTTCAAGCATCCGGAGGACGCTATGTCACTGGCATCATTGGCAATTCGGATTTTGTCGAAACAATCTGCCAAACGTTTCGAAACGGCAACCCGGGATCCGGTTACAACCCAAACCGAAAAACTTCAGCACCTGATGCAAAAAAATGCCGGAACTGAGTACGGTCAGCGGTACGGTTTTAAAGACATCAAGTCCTTTGAGGATTACCGCCGCCAGGTACCGGTGATCGGCTACGAAAACATCAAGGAGGACATGCAGCGGGTTGTGGACGGGCAGTTAAATATCTTCACTGCTGAAAATCCGGTGATGTTCGCCCAGACCAGCGGCACCACCGGCGACCCGAAGTATATCCCGGTCACTCCGACCTGCCAGGGCAGCGAACACAAGGATGTCATGCGCACCTGGATGAGCCATGCTCTCAAGGCCCATCCTGACATGTTCGCCGGCCAGGTCGTCACGTTGGTCTCTCCGGCCGTGGAGGGACATACGCCCTCCGGCATGCCCTATGGAGCAACTTCAGGGCATATGTACAAGAATCAACCGGGGCTGGTTCGTCGCATCTACGCCATTCCTTACGAGGTCTACGAGGTCGAAGACTATGCCGCCAAATACTTCACCATCATGCGCACCGCCCTGGAGATGGACATCCGCTTTCTGGCCACGGCCAACCCGTCCTCGATACTGAAGCTCTGCGAGAAAGCCGATGAGTACGCTGAGCAGATCATCCGCGACATCCATGACGGCACTCTCTCCTCCGACTTCAACATCGAACCGGCCATCCGTTCTATTCTGACTCAGGGATACAAACCGAACCCATCCGTTGCAAAGGCGCTTGAAGCTGCCCGCAGCAAACGCGGCGACAAGCTCATTCCGGCCGATTACTGGCCACGCCTGAGCCTGATCGGATGCTGGAAAGGTGGCACTGTTGGCCACAATCTGAAAAAGTTCCCGGCCTGGTTCGATCCGGATAATCGACGAGCGATACCGGTGCGTGACTGGGGCTACCTATCCAGCGAGGCCCGCGGTTCTATTCCACTCTCCGATGAAGGCAGCGCCGGAGTACTGACCGTTGCCAGCAACATCTTTGAGTTCGTACCGGTCGCTGAACTGGAAGCCCAACCGGACAATCCGGAGAATTGGCCATTTCTGAATATCGGTGAAATCGAGGAAGGTCATGAATACTACATCTTCTTCACCACCACCGGCGGGCTCTACCGCTACGACATCAACGATGTGATTAAAGTCGTTGACTTCTACAACCGCACACCGCAGGTCATCTTTCTCCGCAAGGGGCGAGGCATGACCAACCTGACCGGCGAGAAAGTCAGCGTCAACCAGGTGATTACTGTTATGCAGAAAGCCTCTCAAACAACCGGCGCCGTGGTTGACCATTTCCGTGCCGAGGCAGATATCGATACCAGCCGCTACTTGTTTCGGGTCGAGTTCGCCACAAAGACGGATGATGCTACTCGTCAGGCTTTTCTCAAGAACATCGATGTGGAGATGAAAGCAATCAACATCGAGTACAAAGGCAAGCGTGAGTCGTTGCGTCTTGAAGCGCCGGTCATGCATGTCATGAAGGAGGGCTGGTATGAACGGGGACGGCAAAAACAGGTCGAGGCCGGCATGCGCGCCTTTCAGGCCAAGACCAC
>SBFN01000114.1 GCA_006226895.1 Deltaproteobacteria bacterium
TAAAGGCCAAACTCACCGGGGTCGGTTACCGAATCGTCAACGGGTTGCCAGTTGATCTGTACGGGTGTCGCTGAGAGTACCCCTGACGCCTGTTCCGATTTTTGCGCGGCACTCTTGGCTGCTTTGCGGCGCTCAAGAGCCCGCAATTTATCCTGCAGCAGTTTGAGCTTTTCCTGAATGCTGTCGATGCGCTCAATTGTTTCCTGACGCTCTGTTTCGTCCAGCTCTTTTTTGCCGAACAGGTCGTTGACCCCGGCGAATGCCGGCAGTGCGCTTATTAGCAGTATGAGAACTGTTAGCAGTACCCAGACTCGGCGGTTATAAGTTGTTTTTTTAGCCATGGGGATTCCTCACAAGTAGGGGGACATCAATAGAATCAGTGCGACATCGTTTTATCAGAATTTTACATTTTGTGGAAGAGGTCGTTTTGTAACAGCACTTTAGTATAGATCAAGGCAATGTTTGCTGTGCGAGGGTTGCTGAATTGACCGCTGCTTAACGTATTATCCAGCCTTAAATAAGTGCTTGTTATATATTCGGGCTCTTGCTACTTGTTTACATTCTTCCGGAAACGTATTATAAGTTTTTATTTATCTATTGTACGTATGAGATGACAATCGTCCCAAGAAGGTGAGAGCTGGAATGTTATGAAAGAGGCTGATGGTAGTAAGCTGGTTGCCCAGGTTCAGGGGCTTAAGGGGATTCTGAACGTTGCCCAGATCGTTGTGTCCTCGTTGGACCTTGATGAAGTGCTGCAGAATATTCTGCACAGTGCCATGTCGGTGATGGATATGCCCGCTGGCTCTGTCGCCTTGTATGATGCCAATACTTACCAGCTTGAGTTGCGTGCACATGCCGGGCTCAGCGACAAGTTTGTCGCTCTTGATCGTTGGCGAGTCAAACCGGGGGGCTTGACCTATGAGATCCTGGAACGTGGCGAGGTGTTCATTGTTGATGATACGGCGAGCGCGGATTTCTTCAAAAATCCTCTGGCCATAGAAGAAGGCATTCGCTCTCTGATCGCTGTGCCGCTTAAAATCCACAAGAGGACCATAGGTGTCCTTTACCTGGATGATTTCAAATCGCGGGAATTTGATGCCGAGAAGTTGGAGCTTTTATCCGTACTCTCTTCTTTTGCCACCATGAGCATCGATCACGCGCGTTTGCACGAGCGAACCCTTCAGCTTGCCTGTACCGATGGATTGACGGGCCTGTACAACCACAGGCAATTCAAAAAAACTTTTACCGAAGAGGTGGCTCGCGCCAGTCGTTATTCCAAGCCGTTAGCCGTTATCCTCTTTGATATCGATGACTTCAAGAAGTTTAATGACACCTATGGCCACCCGAACGGCGATATTGTCCTTCAGGAGATGGCTATCATGCTCAAAGAGCTGTTGCGAGACTGCGATTCGCTCTTCAGGTATGGTGGTGAGGAATTCGTGACCCTGCTGCCTGAAACACCTCTGGCTGAAGCCGTCAAGGTGGCTGAACGGATCAGGATCTTTGTTGAGACAGAATCTCCACGTTTCCTGACCGGGATCACCAGAGCCCGTGGGATCACTGTGAGCGTCGGTGTCGCTGCACATCCTGACCATGGTACCGATACACAGGCTCTGCTGCAAAAAGTGGACGATCTCATGTACCGGGCCAAGAAGGACGGTAAGAACAAGGTTTATTGTGATCTGAAATAGCGATCCCTTTTGTGCTCGATTAATGTTGAGCGTTAGATAATCAATATGGCCTCTGAACGAATTCTTATAGTTGATGATGAAGACGGCATGCGCCGTCTGTTAAGCCGTGTTCTGACCCGTGAAGGCTACGAAACTTCTACTGTGGGCAGCGGCGCTGAAGCGTTGCGCCTGGTTGCCAGCGAACGTTTTGATCTTGTAGTCACCGATATTAAAATGCCGGAAATGGATGGCTTGCAACTGCTCGCAGAACTCAAGGAGTATGAGCCATCGCTGCCGATTATCGTGATTACGGCTTACGGCACGATCGAGAATGCGGTGCAGGCGCTGCGCTCAGGAGCTTACGACTATATTGCCAAACCTTTTGAGAATGATGAGATCAAGCTGACTGTTGCCAAGGCTTTTGAACGCGAGCGCCTCTTGGCTGAGAACCGTTACCTGCATGCGGAATTGGAGGGGCGGTACGATTTTTCCGGCATCGTTGGTGGCTCTCTCGCCATGCAGCAGGTTTACGACATGGCCTCCTCGGTTGCGGTCAGTAACGCTAATGTCCTGATCACCGGCGAATCGGGTACAGGGAAAGAACTGCTGGCCCGCTCCATTCACTATAGCTCCCTGCGCAAGGAAAAGCCGTTTGTTGTCTTGAATTGCGCGGCTATCTCGGAAGGTGTTCTGGAAAGCGAACTTTTCGGTCACGAGAAGGGCGCGTTCAGTGGCGCCCTCGACACCCGCAAGGGCCGCTTCGAGAGGGCCGATCAGGGCACCCTCTTCATCGACGAAGTGGCCGAGATGAGCATGGCCGCACAGGTCAAGCTGCTGCGTGTGATCCAGGAACACGAGTTCGAGCGCGTTGGTGGCAACAAGACGATCAGCGTTGACGTCCGTATCGTGGCCGCGACCAACAAGAAACTGGAAGATCAGGTCAAGGAGGGTAACTTCCGGGAAGATCTTTATTACCGTTTGAACGTTGTTAACATCAACGTCCCGCCACTGCGCTCGAGGCGTGAAGACGTTGAACCTCTATCGCGGTTCTTTCTGGAGAAATACACATCGGAAACGGGCAAGAAGATTACCGACTTGTCCCCACGGGCTCTTAGTTGCCTGCTCGCTCATGATTGGCCGGGTAACGTGCGTGAGTTGCAGAACGCCATAGAACGAGCCGTGGTCCTCTCCAAGGGGAGCGTTTTGACGCCGCGTGATTTCCCGCAAGGCATGCAGGGAGATGACCAGATCTGCCTGCAAATCCCTGAAAAGGGCGGCAGCCTGACCGACATCCTCGAAGACCTGGAGAGGCAATTGATCATCCAGACGCTGCAAAGGGAAGATGGCTCACAGACCCGGGCGGCCGAAACTCTCGGTATTAAACGAACGACTTTGCGTTACAAGATGGAAAAGTATCGCATGATTGATTGACCCCTCGACGGAAACTTGTCTTTCCTTGCCCTTAAGAGACAACTCCTTGTACGTCATCCTGCTGAAATCGCACACTTTTCGACCTGTTTTCTGGTACGTTCCTTGCTGAGAATAGTTAAGGCTTCTGTTGCGTTTGGGGCTCTGTTTTCAAATCAAGGAATCTGCCGTGTCGCGTTTGTCGCTTATCACTTTACCTTTTTTTGCGGTTTTGCTGCTGTGCTTTTCTGGCTGCGGTGACGTGCCTGCTGATCGAACCTATGCGCTTTGGCTCGAGCAGGCACCAACAGACTCGGACTGGGAACGCGCCTTGCCCCGCCCGGTTCTGGTCAGGGGAGGGCGCCCCCACAAGCTGCAAAGCTTTACCGATATTGATGAGGATACGGTTCATACCTCAACCGCGTCGTGTCATCATGGCTCGCGCATCCCTGAACCTGTTCCCGTTGATGTCAGGGCATTTTACACCGACCGCGAACTTTTTCTGCGCTTGAGCTGGCAAGATGCCACCCGTGACCAGTCGATGTTTGATTGGCAGTTCGATGGCGAGTCCTGGCGGAATACCGGTCAGCTGGAAGACGGTTTCGGTTTGCTCTGGGACGCCAAGGGTCAGTTTAATAACTTTTCCTGTTCTTATGCCTGTCACATCAGCGATTTTGGCGTAAATAAAGCCAACTTTCATGCCTCCAACAAGATGCGTATGGCTCAGGAGAAAAGTTGGCTTGACCTCTGGAACTGGAAAGCTGCTCGCACCGCCCTGCTCGGCTTCGCCGACGATCGCTTCCTCGATATTGAGGGAATGCACGG
>SBFN01000243.1 GCA_006226895.1 Deltaproteobacteria bacterium
CCCTTAAAATGAATATGCAACATGATCCTGTTCGCCTCGGTTGGCGACTTGTGAAACACAGCAATCAGGGCCTCGACCACGAACTCCATGGTCGTATAATCATCGTTGTGCATCAGAACAGTGAACATCGGCGGCCGTTTGATACTGGCACGACTTTTCACCTCTGATCGGGTCTGATTGTCAGCAGTCGGCTTTGCCATTCCTTCACCTGCATCCACTCAACACATTACAAATCGAAAAGCTGTCGACTAGCCCTGGCAACAACGCCACAAGACCATATCTTTAGGGATCTACACCCCAGACAGAGGGAATAGATCATTTAAACCAAAACAGTAAAAGCGGGGATCAAAGGACTAACGCAAAAGCGTCAAGAAAAGCCATGCAAGGCGCAAAGGGTGACTATTCTCGCTTTTACTAAGTGGTTTTCATTGCGGGCTTTCTCTAATCCTTCGCGCCTTCGCCTAAAGCGCCTACTTTTGGTGCGGTAAACCCTTACAATCTTTTTTGGGGCTATAAGTCCATATCTTTAAATGATCCTATAGTAGCACAAGCAATCATGCACTGTCATCGCCGGCCGCAAACACTCCGGCTGCAAGCCGACTTGACATAAACGGGGACATCTATAGAATATTACGGATAAATACTTTTCGGACTGAGCCCACTCTTCAGCCCGATACCATGTTGCTTGCAGGCAATTCAAGTCATTACTGAGGGCCATTTATGCCCAAACCCGAACCGAGAAAAAAACCACTCGTGTTTTTGTGTTGCTGTTTCTTCGCCGGAGCTTTCATCGTTGCTTCGGTCACAGCCCTGGAACGCAGCTTTCACGATCTGCCGACAGAGCTTGGTCAGCTATGGTTGCCGATAATCTTCGGAGGGATCATCGGCGTCCTCTTCGGTCGTTCTGACATCCGTATGCGTACCGTTAGCCATAGCCTCGAGAAGAGCGAAAAGCGCTTTCTTCAATTTTACCAGAAGACTCCGGCCATGCTTCACTCCATGGACAGAGAAGGCTGTCTCCTCTCCGTCAGCCAATCATGGCTTGACACTCTCGGCTACGAACGCGAAGAGGTCATCGGTAAAGATTTCTTCGAACTTGTCATCGATGACGATATTGACAAACTTCGCACAGAACATTTTGACCGACTGAAGACCCTTGGTGAGATCAGAGACAGCAACTGCCTCTTGCGCAAGAAGGACGGATCAAGCATTGCAGTCGCCATCTCCGAGGTGGCTCACCGGGATGCCGATGGTCAACTGGTTGAAAGCCTGGCGGTCTTCAATGATCTGACCAATCATCGCGCTGCCGAGGAACGCATTGAAAAACTGGCCTACTACGACACCCTGACCGGCCTGCCCAACCGCGCCCTGATGAACGATCGTATTCTGCAATCAGTGGCCCTGGCACGACGTGACAATTGCCAGGTCGGCGTCTTCTTCTTCGATCTTGACCGTTTCAAACTGATCAACGACACCCAGGGTCACGCTGTCGGTGACTTGGTGTTGCGGTCTGTCGCACAGCGCCTGAAAAAATTTATTCGCGAGGGCGACACCTTTGCCCGACTCGGCGGCGATGAATTCGTTATCATTCAAGCCGACCCGAATCATGACCCCAACTTCACCACCATGGGGCGGCGTATTCTGGAAACCTTGGGACTGCCCTTCCAGATCGGAAGCCGGGAATTTCACACGACGGCCAGCATCGGTGTCGCCATCTACCCGGTTGACGGCGATGATCCGCAAACGCTGCTGAAAAGCGCTGACACTGCCATGTATGTGGCCAAAAGTCGTGGTCGCAACAACATCCAGTTTTTTTCAGATGACATGAACGCAGCCGCGGTCGCCAAGACCAACCTCGAGACTCGCCTGCGTCAGGCGCTGAGCAGCGGAGAACTACAGCAACACTACCAACCTCAGATTGATCTGGCCACGGGCAAGGTGAGCGGCGTCGAGGCCCTCCTGCGCTGGTACGATCTCGACGGCAACCTGATCCCACCCGGGGAGATCATCAGTGTTGCAGAAGAAAGCGGTCTGGTTTTCCCCCTTGGCGAATGGGTGTTGCGCACGGCCTGTGCTCAGGCCAAGAGCTGGCAGGAGGCCGGACTGCCCCCGCTGCGCATGGCTGTGAACCTCTCAGGACATCACATCCGTGAAGCAAACTTCATTGATCACATCGAAGAGATTCTGAACGACACCGGCATCGCATTCAACACCCTCGAGATAGAGATGACCGAGAACTCGGTCATGGCCCATGTCAACGACAGCATCATGGCCCTGACAGACCTGAAGATTCGCGGCATCAGCCTTGCGATTGATGACTTTGGTACAGGTTACTCGTCGCTCCTGCATCTCAAACACTTCCCGATTCACCGTATCAAAATTGCCCAGGGGTTTGTTGGCGACATCATTCACAACCCTGATTACGCAGCGATTGCTGAGGCCATTTTACTGATGGCGAAAAGCCTGAACATGTCGGTGACGGCCGTTGGAGTTGAAGATCCCAAGCAGTTGGATTTCTTGCGCAAAAGAGGCTGTGATGAGGTTCAAGGCAAGCTGTTCGGTTCTGCCATGAATGCGGAAGAGATGACGGCCTTCCTGAAAGAGGGAAACCTTTTACCCAAAACATTCGACTGGAAGACAGGACCAGGCAAAATCAAGGTCGAAGGTTCGAAGAAAATCCACTAATTGACCGGAACCGTCCCGCCAGAGATGAAGGTTTCCACCATACCCGGCTCAGCAAGCAGAGCCAGAACCGCAGCACTCAATCGCCTGGGTCGATGATCAAGCCCCAGCTCCTCCAGAGCACCGGCCAGTTCCGTATAAACCGTATCGATAAATTGTTTCTGAAAGAGATTCATTTCCACGCACGGCGCACCATTCAGGGGAGCCATGGCGACGGCATCATGACACACTTCGGGGTCCCTAGAGGTGATTGAACGGCACAAGAGTGGCCTCACGGAATGGATCATACAACTCCCCTTCGCATCCAGGAAAGCGCAGGGGACACGCAAAAAAAGACGTTCTTCATCGTCCAGCCAACGCGTTCGAGTGATGATGTCCTGTAACCGCGCACGCAGGCTGTCGAGTTGTTGGTCGGTGAAACGCCGCCTTAAGAACCAGGTGATCGTGATCGCTTCAGGGAGGAGAACAGCAACGTTCAAAACACAGCAGGCCCCACACCCGGGGCCGCAGGCGACCTGAGACCTTTCTTCTGAGTCACCGAAGCGGGCCAGGTCTCTCTCCGTGGCCACGGCCAGCAGATGCATCCGTCCGGAGAGGCCTGCTGTTCCACCCCCGGAACACAGCAAGGATTTGGAAACCTTGCGGACCTGCAATGCGTAACCAGAAAAATCAAACGATTCCTGCATGCCGTCTCCCTGGAACAACTTAAAGAGAACACCCTTGCAATGAAGAGTTGCTAATATACCCTATAACCACGATGCTGTCACATTTCGAGACTGCACTGGGAGATTAATGACAGCATCAGAAAAATGTATTAGAGTGGCAATGTTTCCGGGGTTCTCTTTCAACCCCTTATGCAGAGGCACTCTAAACTCACAGATATGGAGAGATCATCATGTGGCGTATTGCACTATTGGTTCTGCTTGCCCTGGCAGTCAGCCTGCCTGCTTATGCCAAGACCAACAAGCACGAGAAACAGCACAAGGCAGAGAGACTCAACAAACAACAGCAGGCGGAAAGAAGTCGCGAAGAGACCTTCAGCCCTGCCGAACGCAATATGATTCGTGCGCAGTTACAGCAGGAAGAGCGCAACAAGAAGCAGAAAAAACAGAAGAAGCTTCCGCCCGGGCTACAGAAAAAGGTCGCTCGCGGCAAAGAGCTACCACCCGGCTGGCAGAAGAAGGTCGCTCCGGGAGATAGCCTTGACTACCAGGTTTA
>SBFN01000053.1 GCA_006226895.1 Deltaproteobacteria bacterium
CGCATCCCGACCCGCTTGCCAGTCGAATCGAAATCGAGTTCAGCGACCATCACCAGTCGATCGACCTGTGGATTCAGAGAACAGATGCCGTTGCTCAGAGCCTCGGGCAGCATCGGCAAACAAGCCCCGGGAAAGTAGACGCTGGTGCCGCGTTCGAGAGCCTCCTGGTCGATCACGCTGCCAACGGCAACGTAATGAGCAACATCAGCAATCGCTACCCAGAGACGGTAGCCATCAGCGCGCCGCGCAACAGCAACCGCGTCATCAAAATCTTTTGCTGTTTCACCATCAATCGTCACGAAATTCAAATGCCGCAGATCTTCGCGTGCGGAGAGGTCCTCGTTAGAAACTTGCAGAGGAACTCTGCCAGCCGCAGAGAGCGCTTCAACAGAAAATTCATAAGGCAGGCCGAACTGGATAGCCGCAATTTTAATCTCGACCTCAGGATCGGTCGCGTCGCCAATGACTTCGGTGATGCGACCAACAGCGCCACGCGAGCGCCCCGGATAGTTTTCAATGTCGGCCAGGACCATCTGCCCTTGAAGTGCACCACCGCAGGCGCCGGGAGGGATCAGGATGTCATCCTGAAGGCGGGAATCAACAGGAGACACATAACCGACGCCATGCTCCATCTGATATCGGCCAACAAGAGTTCTATGCGCCCGCTTCTCAACACGAATCACACGCCCTTCGGGCTTTCCGCTACGTGCGGATCGTTCGAGGCGCACAACCACCATGTCGCCATGCATGGCCGGACGAATATGGCGAGCGGGAACAAAAACATCCTGGGCGCTCTCATCAGCCTGAGCAACAAAACCATAGCCATCACGATGCACAGAGAGCGTACCAACGACCAGGTTAACCTTATGCGGCAAGGCAAACCTGCCCCCTTTCAGTTGCACCAGGGAGCCGTCCCGAACCATGTCTTTGAGGATCTTGCCGAGCTTCTTGCGCTCACCGGCGCTCAGATCAAGCATCGCCTGGAGCTCTTTGAGGCCCAGAGGACGATTGGCACGCTGCTGCAGTAACTCGAGGATATCGTTGAAATCCATTTCGCTTCTAACCTATTTCTAAAGATGATTGATGCGATTCTTTCCTCACCGCATCCTACCTTCTGCATCCCCCAAGACCAAACGCATAGACGAACATGAACCACAGAGTCACAGAGAACGCTGAGGAAGAAGAGACCAATGGTGTTGCTTATGAAGTTCTCTGTGTGCCCTGTGACTCTGTGGTAAAGCTTTTATCGATGCTATCTTTTCTAAGGGATCTTCACCGAATGATGCACATCAAAAACGCCCCCAAAATATGGGGGCGCATCGGAATCATTTAAGTTGTAGGCGCTGCCGGTGCCTGAGGTGGAGTGTTGCCACGGGCCCAGAGGTGTTGCCCAAACTTGCGATAGCCATGCACGTTGTAAAGCCGCATATCCAGGTCAGGGTCGGTCTCCATAATCTCGCCATTGAGAAGCGGCTTGAGATATTTTGCCAGGACCGCTCCACCGCCACCGGTGATGACCATGGCATCGATATCCCAATCATCAACCCAGAGACGATCAACTTCATTGGCAATCGACGTCGCCAGCTGGCTGAAAACCTGATCGGTCAAACTTTTAAGGTCGTAGACCTTGCCTCTGATCTTGATACTGCCCTCATCAATCGCTTCATAAAGGCGGTAGAGTTCAACATTGACACCACTGTTCTCACGCAACTTGGTGGCAATCACATTGAAAGCCCTGGCAATTCCAGAATCCGTGGTGCGGCTGCCCCGCTCGGAATAGCGCATCTTGTCAGATATGGTGTAATCGGAGGTGCGGAAACCGACATCGATGATACCGATTTTATCCTTGATCAGGCGCTTGTCGCCCATTTCACCAAGGTCATTGAGCATCATGTTGAAAAGAGAACCAAAGGGTTGCGGCACAACGCGAACCTTGTTGATGCTGAGCGACTTCTCTTCCTGCTTACCGTCGGCATCGATCACGGTTACCTTGTGCTCACCGACCAGGAGCTTGGCCAACTCATCCTTGTACTGCCGGTAATAACCGATCGGCAAACCGGTCACCAGGTTAACAGGGACAAAGCCCTTAACCATTTGAGCTGTAGCCGCCAGGGCAAAGACCTTGGCAAACTTCCCTATAAACTGGGCCTGGTCGAGAGTAAAGAAACGTACATTGCTTTGCCTCTCAGCAAGTTCACCGACAAAATAAGACTTGCCGTCGACCTCGATCTGCAGATGTTTTTCATCTTCACCAGGTGCAGCAATCATCTCATCGCGAAACTGGATATCCGTCGATTCACCCAGAACCGACTTAAAAACCAGGTCACGTTTGCCGTCTGTCGCCTTCGTAAAACCGAAGCCGATATCAATTCCCAGAGTTTCCACTCATTCCTCCTTATTTACAGGGAGCCCCCAACCATAATCATCGACCGCCGAGAGGATGGCATAAAAGTTTATTAACTATAGGTAATCACAAAGTTGGTTGCAAGAGATAAAGCGGGTAAAAAACAATTCACCACAGAAGCACAGCGATCTCAGAGACGCCAAAAAAAACGGACCTACATCTCAAAGAAAGGGAATACGTCTTTGCCCCAAAAACAGTTAGGGCTGAAATCAAAAGACCAACGCAAAGTCGCTATGAAAAGCTAAAAAAGACGCAAAGGGAGACTGTTCCCGCTTCTTGAAGTGGTTTTCTTTGCGGGCTTTCTTTACCCCTTAGCGTCTTTGCGTTAAATACTTACAACCTCTGTTTGGTTTATAAGACCGAAAAAGAATAATGTTCAATCTGCTTCCTCCGTGGATCCAGCGGGAGAAGCGAACGGCTGGTAAAGGAATCTATTCGCACCAGAACAAGCAGGGCAGGATAATGCTTATTTCCTGATTCAGGACTTACGGACAAAGATTTCCCTGGCAAGTTCTGCGTCCACGGCGAACTCCGAATACCCCACCTTAAAGATGTACGACGGGAAGGTCCTGGTGACCACAAGGTCGCTACCCGGCAGGACCCCCATACTCATCAACTTCTGCATTTTGCTGACATCAGTTGCAGCCAGGTAGGCGATTTCACCCTTCTCTCCAGCTTTAAGTTCGGTTAGAGCGACAACACCGACCTCACCTTCCTGTCGCGCCTGTTCACAGCAACTCCCCGGAGGGATCGGCTTGCCATGGGGACAAGTCGTTGGATGATTCAGGAGTGTGCAAATCTTGGTGTCCACGCCATGGTGCAACAGATGCTCGAACTCACAGGCCCGTTCATCACCAGTCACCCCTTTGATATCAAGGATATCCATCATCAGGCGTTCCGCGAGACGATGCCGGCGGACGGTCATACGTGCTTCTTCGCGACCTTCCTTACGCAAACGAACCCATTCACCGGTTACCTCAACAAAGGCCAGCCTCACCAGTTCAGCCAAGCCTTCGTCGTCCGGGGCAATATTAAGTCTCTCGAAATGAGCGGCGTCTTCGCCCTTCTCTTCCGTTGTTATCCAGAGAGATTCCAGTATTTCTTCAGCCTTGGCCGAAACGTTCATATAAGAGCATCCTTTCTCAGATAAGCATAACCAGTAAATTTAAATTTTGGAGACAACCTGAAACAATTTTTCATCACAGAGGTAAGGTTAAGATCAGCTTGGTTTTATCATGGGGCCCCTGTGACTCTGTGGTAAATCCTTTATGTTGTGATTTAAGTCCGTCACTCTTTCGGGTGTTCATTCCGTACAATTTTTTCGAGCAACTCCGGCACGATCGGATTTTCCTGACCACAGTAGGGGCAATGAATTTTGCGACATCCACCGAGACAGCCACCGCAGCCTTTTTCACGGAGCATCTCGGCAGTCAATTCATGTTCGCAGAAAGTACAGATCACGCAAGAAGCCCCGTCATCAATAAGAATT
>SBFN01000001.1 GCA_006226895.1 Deltaproteobacteria bacterium
CAGTACCTCGCTTTCAACCTCGATGATGAAGAATACGCGCTGGACATAAAGCAAATAAGCGAGATAATCAAAGTTAGAGAGTTTACCGACATCCCAAGGGCTCCCGGGTTTATCCTCGGAATTATCTCTTTGCGGGGTGTCGTTGTGCCGGTTTTTGACCTGCGTTGCCGTCTGAATCTGGGCGTGTCGGAGATAATGTCAACAACGCGCATCGTGGTTTGTCAACATGAGGATGTCTCTGTGGGCCTGCTGGTTGATAGTATTAACCAGGTGGTTAATCTCAATGATGACGAGGTTGAGCCCCCTCCGGGCGTGTTGTCCGGCCTTGACCGCGAAATGGTGAGCGGCCTTGGCCGATATCAGGGGCGTATGATTATTTTGCTCAATATTGAAAGTGTACTCGATGTTGCGTCTCTTTGACGCGTCGAAAGGAGCTGTTTGTGATAAAGAAAAAAATTCTGATTGTAGAGGACGAAGAGAGCTTGCTCAAACTGGAGAGCATCCTGCTGACCTCCAAGGGCTATGACGTCCACGGGGTGGGAGATGGACAGGCGGCATTGGACGCCGTTGGAGAGGTCAAGCCTGATTTGATCCTTCTCGACATCATGTTGCCCGAGATTGATGGTTTCGAAGTTTGTCGGCGCATTAAGAATGACGATGAGACCAAGCACATCCCGGTGGTTATGCTGACGGCAAAAAAGAGTCGTGAGGATATGGCCCGTGGCGAGCAGGTTGGTGCTGACTGGTATATCACAAAGCCTTTCAAGTCGGCGATGGTGATCGAGACGATCCAGAGATTTATTGCCTGATCTTATGTCTACCTATATGTCTGAAAAAGCCTTGACGGAGAGCGGAGGCAAAGAGATGCTTCAAGAGGTTCAGCTCGCCTGCTTCAGGGTGGGTGCGGAACTCTATGCGCTGGATATCATGAGGATCAAGGAGATCATCCGGCCGCAGAAGTTGACGCCTGTCCCAAAAGCGCCTTCCTTTATCGAAGGTGTCATCAACCTGCGTGGTTCCGTGATCCCTGTCGCCGATATGCGCAAGCGCTTCGACCAGCCCATCGATGAAGATACCCGCAAGAATCGTATCGTCATCTGCTCTCTGGCCAAAAGAAATATTGGTTTGCTGGTTGACGAAGTGAAAGAGGTGAAACGCTTTACCCGTAAAGAAATTGCACCTTCCCCACAGTTCATCCAAGGAGCGCAGGCCGACTATTTCCTCGGAGTTGCACGTCGTGATGATGACCTGATCATGTTGGTTGATCTGGAAAAAGTCCTTTCTTCGGAAGAAAAAATAGAACTGCATAAGTTGAACCACGATTAATATTTGACAGGACGCGCCTCAGGTAAAGCTGTTTCTGACATGTCCCGTCTCCCTATAGAGGTTTTTTTGATGATTGTTAAATGCCCAGCATGTGCCGCCCGGTTCCGCCTTGATCGTGAAAAAATGGCCGGGAAAAGGGTTACCATGCGTTGTGCTCGTTGTCGTCGCCCCTTCAAGGTTGAGTTGCCCCACACTCAGCGATCTAAGGCAGCAAAGCAGGTCAGGGTCATGATCGCTCATAGCGACAGCGAAATTTGTGACACAATCCGCAGTCTCGTTGAGGGAGCCGGCTATGAGGCTGCGCTTGGGCATGATGGCGCCGAAGTGCTTGCTGCCATGGATACCCTGCGCCCTCAGGTCGCAATTGTCGATGTTGCTCTCGAAGGGCTGTATGCCTTTGAAGTCGTCGAAAAAGTCCGGCGTCGTCCGGGGCTGCAGGATGTCAAAATTATCCTGCTCTCTTCCGTTTACAACAAAGCTGCTTACAAACGTGCACCGAGTTCCCTCTACGAAGCTGATGATTACATCGAAAAGCACCATATCCCCGATGACCTGATCATGAAGATCAATCGTCTCCTGATCGGCGCAGCGCCCACGTCAGAGGCAGCCAGCAAGGGTGAAGTGGAAAAATCTGGTGAGCAGCTTTCTGCAGCGGAAGGCGCCTCCCAGTCCCTTGATTTTGTCAACTCGGTGAATGAAAAAATTCAATCGGCTGAAGATCATGAAGTCTCTTCCACTGATGTCCCTGAGCGAGAACGAGCCGAGCGCCTGGCACGTATTATCGTCTCCGACATCTCTCTTTATTATATGGATCGTATCGATGAGGGAATTCTTGGCGGCAACTGGTCTGATTTGCTTGCTGCAGAGATTAAGGAAGCCAGGCGCTTATTCAGTGAACGCTTCCCCAGCCCTGAAATACAAAAAAGCAAGATTCTTGAAGCCGCATTCCTCGATCTACTGGAGAAGCGTCGTCAGGAGCTGGGGGCTTAAAGGCATGGGTCCGGAGGTTAGTGGTTTTTCCCGTCCCCAGTTCCCAGCTTCCAGTACCTGCACTTTTACAGACAGGACCAGCCGTGGCAATAAATGATCAAATTACTGAGGCGTTAAACTCCCCTGATGAAGAAGTTCGTTTGCAGGGTTTGCGCGACCTTGCGACCTGTGATGCCAGTGAGGGCCTCGCCCTGATTTTCAAGGCTTTCGGTGACGAAAGCTGGCGTGTCCGCAAGGAATCCATTGAGCTCTACCTGAAGTTGCCGATCAGTCGTGAGTTGATTGGTGAAATCATTGAACTTTTACACGCTGAGGAGAATGCCGGGCTGAGAAACGCAGCCGTAGAGATACTGACGAGAATGGGCCGGGATTCTGTGCCGATGCTGTTGGCGCACGCCCGTTGTTCAGATCATGACGTTCGTAAGTTTATTATCGATATTCTCGGTGACATTGACGACCCTGAAGCCATTCCGGTTCTGATTGCAGGGCTGGACGATGAAGACAGCAACGTCCGCGCTGCTGCTGCTGAGAATCTGGGTAAGTTGAAGAGTTCAGAGGCCGTTCCGAATTTGCTCAAGGCGATGCATCACCAGGATCTGCTCCTGCAATTTACCATTCTGGATGCATTGAGCCGGATCGCTTCCCCCGTCTCGTTAAATGACCTGCTCCCTTACAAAGACGAGAAGCTGCTGCGTAAGGCCCTGATTGACTGTCTTGGCAAGGCCGGAGACGGTTCTGCCGTTGCTGAACTGATTGTTTCGCTCACGGATCCCATGAGAAATGTGCGTGAGGCTGCGATCCTTGCCCTGGTGGCCATCCATACCCGTTATCCTGATGCCGTGGTCCAGCAACTGTCACAATCTGAAAAGGGTCCTGCCGCGGTTGCCGTGTCCGGGTACCTCGATGATGAATACAATGAGCCTCTCAAGCGCGCCACGGTGCGGGTCCTTGGCTGGCTTGGTGCCGAGGATTCAGTTGTGCCCCTTTTGAAGATGCTCGATTACGAGTCGCTTCAGCAGGAAGCACTGGCCGCCCTGGTCGATATTGGCCGTGGCCATTGTCAGGCCCTCCTGGCGACATGGGCCGAGGTTGAGGGTAATCAACGAGCATACCTTGCCTACGTCATGGGTGAAGCCGGTTGCTCAGAAGGGTTGTCTGTGCTTCAGGACGGGCTCCTCTCTGATGATAACCAGCTCGTCCGGATGTCTGCCTATGCGCTCGGTAAAATCGGTGCTGTGCAGATGTTGCCGAACCTGGTCGATTGCCTCCGCAGCGAATCCTCCGAAGTCCAGGTGGCGGCAAATGAGGCGTTGATCACTCTGGGCAAAAGTTTTCCGGAGGAAAGCTTTACCGCTCTTGCTCCGCTCCTTACCGACAAAGACCCTACGCAACGTACGTTTGCCGTAATGGTTTTGCGTGAATTGGATAATCCCGCGGTTCTCGACACCCTCGGAATGGCGCTCAAGGATTCAGCCGTCGAAGTTCGCAGGGCTGCCGTGAAAGTCTTTGAACGGTTCGATGTCAGTGACCATATCGGCGCTCT
>SBFN01000080.1 GCA_006226895.1 Deltaproteobacteria bacterium
GAGTTGGCTTGTGGTTGGCAAGGCCAGGGCAAGCTTCCTGATCCTCAGGATATCTTCCTTGCTGCGCAGGCGTTGTTTGGCAAGCAGGACTTTGCAGGCAAGACGCTTCTGGTAACAGCCGGGCCGACGCGCGAAGAGATCGATCCGGTTCGTTTCTTAAGCAACTATTCCTCCGGAAAAATGGGTTACGCCATTGCCGCTGCGGCCAGTCATCGCGGTGCCCGGGTCGTGCTGGTGTCCGGCCCTGTCAATATCCCTGAGCCCCATGGTGTTGAAACGATTCAAGTCTGCAGCGCTCTGGAAATGCACCGGGCGGTTATGGCCGAGGCCGAGCATGCGGATATTGTCATCAAGGCTGCCGCTGTTGCTGATTTTCGGCCAACGACCTGCTGTGAGCAAAAAGTCAAAAAAGGCAGTTCTGAAACGATGATGGTTGAGCTGCAACGTAACCCGGATATTCTCGCAGAGCTCGGAGCAAAGAAGGGCTCGCAAATTCTGATCGGTTTTGCCGCAGAAACAGAAGCGTTGTTGAATAATGCCCGTGAGAAGTTGACGAAGAAAAATCTCGATCTGATCGTTGCCAACGACGTGACCCAGGAGGGCGCCGGCTTCGATGGTGATACGAACATCGTCCGTTTCTTGAGCGCTGATGGTGCTGTTGAAGAGTTGCCGCAGATGTCCAAGGATGCGGTCGCCGAAAAGCTTCTCGACAGGGTCTCGGCTTTGATGCTAAAGGCTTATTAAAATCATTTGCCACTGAGCCACAGAGATCACAGAGAGATCAAAAGCTCTTTGGCCTTTCTCTGTGATCTCTGTGGCTCGAGTGAGAGAAGCGAACGGGTGGTGTTCTTTTCGGTTCAAGATTCCGAGAGCAGTGTCAGCAGGTCGTCAGGCTGACAGATGCCTTCCTTGAGCCTGAGCTTGATGATGCCAAGCATCTCTTCTGCCTCGCTCTCACCCAGTTTGCCATCGAGCCAGAGCGTGTTCAGATTTTTACGTATCATGCCGGCGGTATTAAGGGCGCGCTCACCGGTTGGATCTGCATTGCAAAAAGGGCTGTTGTCGATGTCCTGCAAAAAACTGAGTGTTGCTTCACTGGTCAGCCCCAGATACTCTTTTTGATCGGCCTCCGTGATGGCCCACTTGGACGTCTTGGCCAGCGATCGCAAAACTTTTTGATATTGCTGCAGGCGATTGAGCAGCAGCAGGGAGTTGAAAAGCCTTTTGTTGGTGCCGAAGGAAAAGATCGTGTCGGAGAGGACTCCGCGCATCAGCGTGTCATTGTCAGAGAAGTCTTTGCGCCCGATCGATCGCGCCAGCGGCCAGATCTCCGGTGAGACGTGGGCTTCAAAGCGCATTTCCCAATAAGCATGTTTGAGGAGTACCGTGTTGTAGGTACGCATCAGCTTGAAGGGGACGAAGTAGGAATGGGCCACGGTGTCGGCTGCAAGGTGACTGAGATAGCCGTAGGCGCAGGCTTGATGTGGTCCGGTTTTAGCCTGTTTGAGGATCTTGCGACCCATCCGCCAGGAATGGCAGTGGCGCAGGTAGTGAGTGTACTTTTTGCCGAGCGTGATATCGGCACTGATACAGCCGTACAGGTAGTCGTTGGGGTAGGCTGCCAGAAGCGTCCTTAGAGGGGCCGGCAGTTGGGCCAGGTTGTCGAGAATCCAGGCGCCGGTCTGCAGGTGAACGCCGATTCCCCAGGCCAGGGCAGTGGATGGACAGAGCAGCAGAGCCGCAGATGTCAGGATTGCAGGAATGAACCATTTCATCGGATAATTGTACCGTCCTTTGATCGAATAATATACCCACTAAAGGGATTTACTCGTCGAATATGCCCGATCAACTCGCAAATGAAATCCGTGCAACCCTGGCCGCGGCCCGGAGCCAGTTCGAATATCTGACTGATCTTGGCTTTGCAGAGCAGAAGGCGGCTGCCCCTGCAGGGCCCGCTGTGCAGAATGCCGATGCAGCGATCCCTGGTTCAGAGACGCTCGACGCTATTTTTAACGAACTGGGCGATTGTCAACGCTGTGCTCTTGGTGCGTCACGTACGAAGCTGGTTTACGGTGTCGGCAATCCGAACGCACGACTGGTTTTTGTTGGAGAAGCTCCCGGTCGCGAGGAAGACCTTCAGGGCGAACCGTTTGTCGGCGAAGCGGGGCAATTGCTCGACAGGATCCTGCAGGCGATGGGCTTGCATCGTGACGACGTCTATCTCTGTAACCTCCTCAAGTGTCGCCCGCCCAATAATCGCGACCCTCAGCCGGATGAGGTGGCTACCTGCGAAGCTTTTCTGCTGCGACAGATTGCCGCTATTCGTCCCCAGGTCATCGTTGGTCTCGGTCGTTTTGCTGTGCACAGTCTGCTGAAAACCAACGCACCCATCAGCAAGTTGCGCGGAGAATGGCAAAGCTACCAGGGCATCCCCCTGATGCCGACTTACCACCCGGCCTACCTGTTACGTAACCCGGAAGGTAAACGGGACGTCTGGGACGATATGAAACAAGTCTTGCGTCGGTTGCAAACCGATGGCGAGGGTTTATGAGTAATGCTGCGCCCCTACTTCAGGTGCGACAGGTTGCCGCCAGTCGCCCGGGAGAGTCGGGAGTATTGCAGCGGGTCCTGCAAGAGACATCTCTAAACGTTGACGCCGGTGAAATTCTTGCAGTCGTCGGTCCTTCCGGGAGCGGTAAAAGCACACTTCTTCGATTGCTCAATCGTCTGCTCGAAGCCGAGAGTGGTGATATTCTCCTCTCGGGAGAGACTATCAGAAGTTTCCCCCCGTCAGAGCTTCGCCTGCGCATCCCTCTGGTGAGTCAGAAGCCTTTCCTTTTCCCGGGGACCGTCAGGGAGAACCTGCAGGCTCCTGCTCGTTTACGCCGGACGGAACGGCCCGATTTCAGTGATCCCCCTCTACAGGAGCTGCTTGAACTCTGCCATGTCGATCCGGCCTGGCTTGATCGTGACGCCCGCAAACTCTCGGTTGGCCAGCAGCAGAGGGTTTGCCTGGCCCGCGCCATGGTCGGACCCTGCCGGGTTTTGCTTCTTGATGAGCCGACCAGCGCACTTGATCGTCCCACCGCTGACCAGATGGCCTTGACCTTCCGTCAACTTGCCCGGGAGAAGAATCTGGCTATTGTCTTTGTCACCCACGACCTGCGTCTGACGGGTCGTTGTGCTGATCATGTTGTTTTTATGGCCAATGGTGCGGTTGTTGAAGAAGGTCCCGCAAGCCGGCTCCTCAACCACCCGGAAACAGAAGAAGTGCGCGCCTTTCTCGCCTCCGAATCAGACGCTGCCAGGGAGGTGCTGCCATGACGGCCTCGATCATCGATCTTAGCTTGTGGGACCTGGTGACCGTTTACAGCCTGTTGTTGATGAGCATCGGCCTGGCACATCTTCTCAGGGCCGGGCAGAGCCAAGATCTCTTCTGGTCCGGATTGCGGATGTTCATCCAGCTGCTTGTGGTTGGCTATGTCCTGCATCTGATTTTTGCCCTGAAAACACCTCTGCCGGTGCTGCTGATCCTGGTTGTCATGGTCGGTTTCGCGGTGCAGACCATCGGCGCCAGAGTGAAAACGAAGATGCCGCATTTCTACCGGGTGGTCGGTACGGCCATCTTCTTTGGCTGCGGCGGCATGACCTTTTTCTTCTGCTCCCTGGTGATCGGCCTGGAGCCCTGGTACGATCCGCGTTACCTGATTCCTCTTGCCGGTATGATTATTGGCAACTCAATGACCGGCGCAAGCCTGGCGGTCGAACGTTTGGCGGCAGAGTTTCGTGAACGGCGCGATGAGATTGAAACCGGGCTTTGTTTAGGCGGCAGCATCCAGGCTGTTTCCGAAACGGCGG
>SBFN01000094.1 GCA_006226895.1 Deltaproteobacteria bacterium
AACAGGAGTTTTTCTTAAATTATGAATTCAGCTGAAAATAAAAACCTGGTACTCGCGATGGTGCTCATGCTCGCTGTCTGGTTGGGCTTTTCAATTTTCTTCCCACCACAGAAGGAGCAACAGCCTGAGATTGTGCAAACAACTCCTGTTGCTGTTTCCCAGGCAAAAGAAGAGACCGTTGTTATCGATAAGGTTGCTGAAGCCGAGACCTCATCTGTTGTTGGAGAGGCCCCTGCTTCGGTGGCTGTACAGACCTCTGCTCCTGCTCGCGAGATAACGGTTGAAACAGATAAGTATCAGGCGGTTTTTACGACAGATGGGGCGCGGCTGATTTCTTTTAAGTTGAAAGAGTATATGGCTACGGCAGACGCCGACTCTGCTCCTGTACAAATGTACGAAGCAGGTCCCTTGCGTTATTCGACCTTCCGTACGACTGGAGCAGAAGGTTTCGGTTTGAGCGAAGGAGCTCTTTTTGAAACAGCAGCAACTTCGGTTGTTAATGTTAACGGCCAGGAGCGCTTGGAGATTCTCTTCAAGCATGTTGCGGCCAATGGCATGCAGTATGTTAAATCCTTTAAGGTGCGAGGCGATAAGTATGTCATCGACATGGACTTCGTACTCAGCAATCTGAGCCAGACTCCGCTGCGTGGTACTGTTAACCTGGCTATGGTGCAGCGCTGGGATGATTCCATGGAGGGCGATATGTACTCCTTTTCTGGTCCTGCCACGCTGGTCAAGGATGAAATTGATCAGGTTGATGTTGACGACCTTAGTGATGGTTCTGTCTCTTACGGGCAGGATATGACCTGGACCTCTTTTCAAACCAAGTATTTCCTCTCTGTTGTTGTTCCTGGAGCTAAGTCTGTCGAACGAATCCAAATACAGCGCAAGGGCGATGCCGTAGAAAATGTTATTGAAACACCTTACTTTACTCTTCAACCTAATGAAGAAAAGACGCTTGATTACATGGCCTTTATTGGGCCTAAAGAAGCATCACAACTTATTGAAGCAGGTCACCAACTCGACAGGATCGTTCAGTTCGGCTTCTTTAACCTTCTCGCTCAACCCCTCTTTACCGTCCTGACTTTCTTTTACGGCTTTTTCAAGAACTACGGTGTCGCCATCATCCTCCTTACTGTCTTGATCAAGATCATCTTCTGGCCTTTGACTCACAAGAGCTATTCCTCGATGAAGTCAATGCAGAAATTGCAGCCGGAAATGGCGAAACTGCGCGATAAATTTAAAAATGACAAGGAGCGGTTGAATAAAGAGATGATGCAGCTGTACAAAACTCACAGCGTCAACCCCTTGGGTGGTTGCCTGCCGATGATCGTACAGATTCCGGTCTTTTTTGCCCTTTACAAAGTCCTTCTTGAGTCTATAGCGCTGCGTCACGCACCTTTCGCCTTCTGGTTGACGGATCTTTCCGCCAAAGACCCTTATTACATCACCCCCATCCTGATGGGTGCGAGCATGTTCGTGCAACAGAAGATGACGCCGACAACGGCTGATCCCATGCAGGCTAAAATCTTTATGATGATGCCGATAGTGTTCACCTTCATGTTCCTTAATTTCCCCTCGGGATTGGTTATTTACTGGTTGGTTAACAACCTCCTGACTATTCTGCAGCAGTATTTTATACACCGTAAGGCCACTTGATTTCTGATTATGAAGCTTGATCAACTGCACCTTGAAGTCTCGGCGGAAACCCTTGATACCGCCGTTGAGAAGGCCCTGTCGCAGTTAAAGTGTACTCGCGCCGAGGCAGATGTAGAAGTGTTGCAGGCCGCTTCACCAGGTTTTCTTGGCCTGTTTGGCAAGCGTCAGGCCAGGGTCAGGGTCCAGCTCCATGATCGAGGTGCCATAGCTCGTCAATTTACGGACTGTTTGTTGCGTTTAAGCGGTTTGGACGCAGAGATAGAGGTTGTAACCTCCACAAAAAAGATTCAGCTTCTCCTTTCATCTGATGATTCCAGTCTGCTTATTGGTCGTCATGGCCAGATGCTTGATGCCATGCAGGGCCTGGTTGTCACAATGGCAGACCGGAAGACCACCGATCGCACCCCTATTGTTTTGGATGTTGACGGCTACCGTGCCCGTCGGCAAGAGTTTCTGACCCGGTTGGCGGACAAGCTGTCTCGCAAGGTTCGTGAGACGGGCAAGCCCGCAACCACCCCTCCCCTCGCCCTTGGTGAACGCCGTATTCTTCACGAACACTTTAAACTGCAGGTTGACCTCGAAGCGATTTCCAGAAACCACCAGGGTGACCGTAAGGTTATTGTTCTAAAACCCCGGGATAAATGATGTTAACTTTGGATACCATTGTTGCTCCGGTGACACCTCCGGGAGAAGGTGGTGTTGCTATAGTTCGGCTCTCCGGCCCCCAGGCCTTCACCTATCTTAAAAAGTCTTTTCGCAGCAAAACCAAGCGTAAAGAGTTTGAATCCCATCGTTTATACTATGGTCAACTCTTCAACGCTGATGAGGTTCGCCTCGATGAGGTCCTCGCTGTTGTGATGCGTTCTCCCCGCTCCTACACCGGAGAGGATGTTGTTGAAGTGCACTGTCACGGTGGAATCCAGCTTGTGCGAAGCGTCCTTGACCTGTTTTTGTCTGCAGGGGCGCGAATGGCCACCCCAGGAGAGTTCACCCAGCGGGCTTTTTTGAATGGTCGTTTAGATCTCTCACAAGCTGAGGCTGTCGTAGACGTTATCAAGGCGCGCTCAGAAAGATCTGGACAGGTGGCCCTTGATCAGCTTGAAGGTCAACTGTCACGTAAAATTTACAGATACTCTGATCAGCTCAAGTCGGCACTGGCTCTTTTGGAGGCGCATATTGATTTTCCTGATGACGAAGTTGGTTCGCTCGACCTTACTTCTCTGGTTGAACCGATTCATGCTCAGGTAGATGAAATGGTGGCTCTAGCCAGCAGTTTTGACGTCGGCCGTGTGTTACGTGAAGGTGTTAGTATACTTATCCTTGGTCGTCCCAATGTTGGCAAGAGTTCCCTTATGAATGCCCTGCTTGGCGAGTCGAGGGCTATCGTTACGGATGTGGCCGGCACAACTCGTGACACTCTCGAGGAGCCACTCGTTCTTGCCGGTTTCCCGGTTCGTCTTATCGATGCGGCTGGTGTAAGAGAAACGGATGATCCGGTTGAGAAAGAGGGCGTGCGAAGGGCCAGCAGTAAGGCCCGCAGTGCCGACCTGATCCTTTTGGTTGTCGATGGTTCAACCCCCTTGAGCGCTGAGGATCGTTTGGCGATAGGCCAATGTCAGGTTGATAAAACGATCGTTGTGGTTAACAAGTCTGATCAGCCACAATGTATAGATCACGGTCAGTTGGCAGAGTTTTCACACAAAGTTCCGGTTTCAGCTAAGCAGATAACAGGCCTTGATTCCCTCTGCACTGTTATTGCTGAGCGGCTGGGACAGGACAGCCTTTCGGCCGCGGGTGAGGGGTTTGTTGTTACTGAAAAAAGACACAAAGATGCCCTGCTTAGAGCGATAGCTTCCCTTAATGCGTTTTTTGAGGGTGTGCGCGTGTCGGCACCTTACGAGTGTTTGGCGATGGATTTACGGGAAGGTTTGAATTCTCTGGGGTTGATTACCGGCGAAACAACCCCGGATGAAATTCTGGATCAGATTTTCAGTCGTTTCTGTATAGGCAAGTAATCTGTTTCACGTGGAACAGTCGGTTAATGCACCGGTAGGTTTCACGTGGAACGTTTTTCTGGATTAAGAGTAGTGGTTGGTATGGGCGAAAAATACGATGTGATAGTTGTTGGTGCAGGTCATGCGGGCTGTGAGGCTGCGCTGGCGGTGGCACGTATGGGTTGCCGGGCTTTGCTTTTAACGCTCAACCTGGATGCCGTCGCGCAAATGTCGTGCAATCCCGCAATTGGAGGGCTGGCCAAGGGTCACCTGGTGCGCGAAATTGATGCGCTCGGTGGTGAGATGGCCAGGAATATCGATGCAACAGGGATTCAGTTTCGTCTACTTAACACCAAGAAGGGCCCAGCTGTCAGAGCTTCCAGGGCACAGGCTGACCGCGACCTCTACCGAGCACGGATGAAGCAGGTGGTAGAGGCCCAGCCGGGCCTCGATCTCAAACAGGGCCAGGTTGTGAGGTTGTTGGTGGAGGGTGGACGAGTAACCGGTGTTGAGACCCGTGACGGTCTGCTCTTCGAGTCTCTTGCTGTAGTTCTTACAACCGGTACTTTTATGCGTGGTTTGATTCATGTTGGTCTGGTGAATTATCCCGGGGGTCGTGCCGGAGAGCCCCCGTCCGAGGGGCTTTCTGATCATTTACGCGAGTTGGGTTTTATGGTTGGTCGTTTAAAAACAGGCACGCCACCAAGGCTTGCTGCCGAAACGATCGACTTTTCAGCTCTGGAGGCACAGCCTGGCGATGACTCCCCGCAGCCTTTCTCCGCTGACACAGAGCTGATAGACCGTCCACAGGTTCCTTGCCATATCACCTATACCAACGAGAAAACCCACGAGGTGATCCGCGGTGGCCTGGATCGCTCCCCTCTCTATTCAGGTGTTATAGAAGGTGTTGGGCCTCGGTATTGCCCTTCCATAGAAGACAAGGTGGTACGCTTCCCGGAGAAGGAGCAACATCAGATTTTTCTCGAGCCAGAAGGTTTGACGAGTGGCGAGATATACCCCAATGGCGTCTCAACCTCCCTGCCTGTGGATGTTCAGTTGGACTACCTGAGAACCATGAAAGGTCTCGAAAAGGTTGAAATAATGCGTCCCGGGTATGCAATTGAGTACGACTACGTCGACCCTATTCAACTCCACCCGTCTCTGGAGACGAAACTTGTAAATGGCCTCTATCACGCTGGGCAGGTCAACGGCACCTCAGGTTATGAGGAGGCCGCGGGCCAAGGTTTGATGGCTGGTATTAACGCTGCGCTGCAGATTCAGGGCCGTGAACCTGTTGTGATTGGTAGAGAGCAGGGCTATTTGGGGGTTTTGATTGATGATCTCGTCAATCTCGGCGCAAAGGAACCCTACAGAATGTTTACTTCCCGGGCTGAGTACCGTCTCCTTTTGCGCGAAGATAATGCTGATCAACGGCTCAGTCCCCTTGGTTATGAAGTTGGCCTGTTGCCTGAAGAGCGCTGGTTGCGCTTCTCTGCAAAGCTGGCCTCTCTTGAAGAGGGACGGGAGCGTTTGCGTGTAACGCGTATCTCTCCGGGTAACCAGGAAGCAATCAAGCGTTTGGGTTTACCAGACCTTAAGAATGGAGCTTCTCTTGAGGAGTTGTTGCGCAGGCCCGAGTTAAAGCTAGCAGATCTCGAATTCCTGGATCCTTGGCTGGCCGGGCTGTCCAGCGAAGTTCGCCATGAGTTGGAAACTGAAGTTAAGTATGCGGGATATATCCGTCGCCAGCGCGAGCAGGTTGAGCGTTTCAGACGTCTGGAGGACCTGGTCATCCCGGCTGGTTTTGATTATGGCAGCGTGGGCAGTCTCTCCGCAGAGGTTCGTGAGAAGTTGATGAATGTCGCTCCTCGCACTCTCGGTCAGGCGGGTAGAATTCCTGGCGTGACGCCCGCAGCAATTGCAATTTTATCCGTTATTTTGAAACGTTAGGTTTTCTTGGTGCTTAAAAATCAGTTACAAAAACTAGAGCTTGAAGTCTCCAGTGACAACCTTGCGCAGCTTGAGTTGCTGGTTGACGAATTGCTGCGCTGGACAAAACGAAGAAACCTGACGGCCATAACCGATCGGGATGAGGTGCTCGAGAAACACCTGGTTGATTCCCTGACCATGCTTCCTTTTGCAAGGTCGGCCGGTCGCCTTCTGGATATTGGTTCCGGTGCCGGTTTCCCCGTATTGCCCCTCAAAATTGTTTGTCCTGCTCTGGAGGTGGTTTCCGTTGATGCTGTCGGCAAGAAGATAGACTTTCAGAAGCATGTAGCAAGAAAGCTTGGTTTGCCGTCTTTTACCGGTTTGCACGCACGGATCCAGGACTTACTGGAAGAGCAGAGCTACCGGGCTGGTTTCGATCTCGTCACAGCCAGGGCGTTGACCTCCCTGGAGGATCTGGTGGCTATGGCTGAGCCTTTTCTGGAACCCGGAGGACGGTTGGTCGCAATGAAGGGTCCGGAGGGCGAGCAGGAATTCTCGGCAAACCGGAACCGACTTTGTGAATCGGGTTGGAGTATAGCTTTACATCGTCTTGTTTTGCCGCGTTCCGGGGCCCAGCGCTGCCTGATTGAGTTGGTCCGCTAAGGTGTTTTTGTACCATATGTAGTGTTTTGGTTTGCCTGCGGCTCAATATCTGGTGGTGGAGGGGGTGCAGGCAAATTTCCTTTGCAGATCCAAATGCTTATGTTAGTCTGAGCGACTCAAAAAATATCAGTTCATAAGGAGAGATAGAGGCATGGCTCAAGTCATTGCCATTGCCAACCAGAAGGGCGGCGTCGGTAAAACCACAACATCCGTGAACCTGGCGGCGTCTTTGGCTGTTGCCGAAAAACGCACCCTGTTGGTTGATCTCGATCCCCAGGCCAATGCGACCAGCGGCGTCGGTGTCGATCCCAACAGTATGGAGCAGACGGTTTACCACGCCCTGCTTGGTTCTGTGCCGGTGTGCGAGTTATGTAAAACCACCGACCTTGACCTTCTTCATCTGCTGCCTGCCAATCCGGACCTGATCGGTGCTGAGGTGGAGTTGATCTCTGCCTTGGCGCGTGAGAACAAGTTGAAGACAGCTCTGTCCTCAGTTGCTGAAGATTATGACTATATCCTCATCGACTGCCCCCCCTCTTTGGGTTTGTTGACTATTAATTCCCTGACTGCCGCTGACAGCGTACTGATTCCACTGCAGTGTGAGTATTACGCCATGGAGGGGCTAAGCCAGTTGATCAACACGGTGAGGTTGATTCAGCGGGAGTTGAACCAGAGCCTGGTTATTCATGGCATCCTGCTGACAATGTTTGATGCCCGTAACAACCTGTCTCACCAGGTCAGTGAAGGAATTCGGGAACATTTTGCCACACAGGTGTTTGAAACCATGATTCCCCGCAACGTACGCCTTTCTGAGGCGCCCAGTCACGGTCTGCCCGCACTATTGTATGATATCTCTTCACGGGGTGCTACGGCATATCTGGATCTGGCGCGTGAAATCATTCGCAGGGAGAAGTTTTAAGAATGGCCAAGCGTCCCGCACTAGGAAAGGGTATCGGTGCCCTGCTCACGTCCGCTTCCCAGGATGGTCGACACAAGTACTTTGTCTGCCCCGTCGAAGAACTCAAGCCACATAAGCAGCAGCCCCGTAAAACCTTCAATGACGCCAAGATGTCGGAATTGGTTGCTTCGATTCGGGAAAAGGGGGTGATCCAGCCCCTGGTTGTCCGTCACGCAGGTGATCATTATCAGATCATCGCCGGTGAACGTCGCTGGCGGGCTTCTCAGAAGGCGGGCCTTAAGGAGGTTCCGGTTGTTATTCAGGATGTCTCTGAAGACTGGGCCATGGAGATGGCCCTGATCGAGAATATCCAGCGTGAGGACCTGAACCCGATCGAGGAGGCTGAAGCCTACCGTTACCTGATGAGCACCTTTGATCTGTCCCAGGAAGAAGTCGCCCGTCGGGTTGGTCGGGAACGGCCTACCGTTGCTAACTCCCTGCGCCTGTTGCGCCTGCCGGAGATGATTCAACAGGATGTTGTTGCCGGCCAGTTGAGTATGGGGCACGCCCGGGCCATTCTGGCGCTGGAAAGCGCTGGCCGTATCAAGGAAGTTCGAGACCAGGTAGTCAAGAAGCAGTTTTCTGTTCGTCAGACCGAAGCACTGGTTAAAAAGCTCAAGGGTGGTGTGACCAAAGCGGTCGCCCGCAAGAGCAAGCTTGATCCCGAAATGGTGGATCTTGCTGCCCGGTTGCAGCGCAGTCTCGGCACCAAGGTTAGTATTCTCCCCCAAGCCCGAGGTGGTAAGGGCGGCAAGATAGAGATCAGCTATTATTCGCCGGACGAACTCGAGCGGTTACTCGATATTTTTGAAGGTCGATAGTCGAAAGAGTTTTCTTGTTTAGACTCACTATGGAGAGCTAGGAATATTAAGCGATGTTCAACAAGAAGGAAAAAGAACACATGCGTAAAGAAACTCCGATCGAAAAGAGTGATATCAAAGCCTTTTTGGGCCCAGGTAGCCAATTTGAAGGCAAGTTGGTGTTCAATGAGATTGTCCGTCTGGATGGTGCCTTTCGCGGTGAAGTGACTTCTCACGACACCCTGATTGTTGGTGAAAGTGCAGATATTCAAGCCGATATCCAGGTTGGAACCTTGATTCTGAGCGGTAACTTCAAGGGCAATATTAAAGCCAAAACAAGGGTTGAACTCCGTTCTCCGGCCAAGGTCGATGGTACCATTGAGACTCCCGCGATCTCGGTAGAGGATGGGGTGTTGCTGAACGGCACGATTACAATGAGTAACGGTGAAAATGCGGCCGTAAGCAAACCCGTTGAGGTCGGCGCCAAGAAGTAGCACTTACCTTCCGTGGAGCGTATGGAGGGAACGGATCTTTTTGTGACGATGTGTTGCGAAAAGAGTCTTGACAAGGCATAGGTGCTATGGTAGACATCCTCTGCTTTGAGCGCCCAGCTTGAAGCTTTTTAAACGCTTCTAATTTTGTATACAGTATACCGATGTACCTTGAATTATTTAAGGTGCGAACTTAATGAGGTAAGACAGTGATCGAGCTAGACGGCACACTGCTCCTGCAGTTTGTCAATTTCATGATTCTTCTGGTTGTGCTGAATGCACTGCTCTTCAAGCCATTGCGTGCTGCTCTCAAGGCTCGCAAGGAAACTATTGAGGGCTCCAAGGCCAAGGTTCAGGATATTGATGAGCAGGTACAGGCACAAATTGTACGCTACGAGGCACAGCTTAATGAAGCCCGTCAACAGGGCGCTCAGGAACGTTCTGCCCTGCGTAAGACCGGTCAGGAAGAAGAAGTCCGCATCCTTGGTGAAGCTAATCGTACCGCTGCAGACAAGTTGCAGAAGATCACAGCGCAAATCCAGGAAGAAGCCGACTCTGCCCGTCAGGAACTGCGTAGCCAAACCGATGCTCTGGCTAAAGAGATTGCCGGTAAGGTACTCGGGAGGGCTGTTTGATGAGAAATTCCAACGCAAAGTTTATACCCACCCTGGTTAAATTGACGGCTATAACCGGCCTGGTGTTCTTGCCAGTTGTTGCTCTGGCAAGTGGCGGCGGTGGTCATGCCGACAGTGGTGTCCTTATTAAGGACTTCGCATACCGTTGTTTCAACTTCGCCTTGATGGTTGGTTTGCTCGTCTATTTTGTGACCAAGCCAATTCGCAAAGGCCTCAAGGGTCGTACGGCGGAGATTGAGAAAACTCTCGCCGATGCGCAGGCTGCCAAGGAAGCTGCTGAAGCCAAACATCTCGAGTACAGTGAGAAGCTGGCCAAGGCAACCGAAGAGATTGCCGACATTAAAGAAGCGATTCGTCGCGAAGGCGAGCTGGAGCGTGACAAGATCATTGCTTCTGCCAAAGAGTTAGCAATCAAGATTGAACAAGAAGCAGACAACAAGGCCTCCGGCGTGGTCGTAAAGGCTCGCGCTGAGTTGCGTAAGGAGGCTGCAAGCCTGGCCGTGGAACTTGCAGAAGACATGCTGAAAAAGCAGGTCTCTGCGGACGATCAGAAGCGTCTGGTCGATGAATATATGCAAAAAGTGGGAGAACTCCATTGAGTGTCAGTGCCCTAACCAGACGGTATGCCAAGGCGTTGGTTGAAATCGGCATGGAAGAAAAGGCTGTTGAGGCCTATGCTGATGAATTGGCCAAGGTCAAAGAGATCCTGTCTCAAGAAGAGTTGTTGAGCCAGTTGCTTGACAACCCCACCCTGGCCCAGGAAAAGAAAAAGGTCGTTTTGGCCGAACTCTGCAAGGCCCTAGAGCTATCGGCAGGAATGGTCAAATTTCTCGGCCTCCTCCTCAGTAAAGATCGCCTCTGCTTCCTAGGCCAGATCGAAGAAAGTTATCGACGCCAGGCGGACGAACTGTCCGGTATCCTGAGCGCTAAAGTTACAGCTGCCACTGAACTGGACGATGTACAGCAGCAGGCGATTGCCTCCGGCCTGGAGAAGCAGACCGGTAAGCAAATCGCCTTAACTGTTGAAGTTGAAGCCGACCTGATCGGTGGCTTGCAAGCGGAAATTGGCGGTCGTCTTTTTGATGGCAGTGTCAAAACTCAACTCAAACGAATCGAAGAATCCTTGAAGAATCCTTAACGAACAGGGTGATGAGGTCGTAATAATGCAAATCAAAGCAGAAGAAATCAGCGCAATTATCA
>SBFN01000082.1 GCA_006226895.1 Deltaproteobacteria bacterium
CGAAATTTGTCAAACGCTTCGCCGACGTCTCAGGAACGATTCGCGAAGGTGTTGATGATTACATCCGTGAAGTGAAGGATGGGACTTTCCCGGGACCGGAGCATTCATTTTAAAGGCGGAGACTAGGGGCTGGAGACTGAAGGCTGGAACGTCGGACCAGGCCCCGGCCCCCAACAGCCAGGCCCCGATTTTGTTATGGAAATAATCTCAGATATCACAGCGATGCAGAACCGCTGCCTGTCCGCCAGGGCTGCGGGGCAAACAATCACTTTCGTGCCGACTATGGGTTTTTTGCACGAAGGGCATCTTTCCTTGTTGCGCGAAGGGCGCAAGCGCGGCGATCTGCTGGTGTTGTCGATCTTCGTCAACCCGACCCAGTTCGGTCAGGGCGAAGACCTTGATCGTTACCCGCGTAATTTCGAGCGTGATGAGAGCCTGGCGCGCGAGTGTGGAGTCGACCTGCTTTTCTATCCCGATGTCGAAGCGATGTACCCGGCCGGCTATGCCACTTATGTCACTGTTGATGGACCTTTGACGACAACCCTCGAAGGTGCTTGTCGGCCAACTCATTTCCGTGGTGTCACCTCCGTGGTGACCAAACTTTTCAACATTGTCATGCCGCAGGTTGCTCTTTTTGGGCGCAAGGATTTTCAGCAACTGGCTGTCATAAGCCGCATGACCGCTGATCTTAACCTGCCGATTGATATTGTTGGGATGCCAATCATTCGCGAAGCAGACGGTCTGGCCATGAGCTCGCGCAATGTGTATCTCTCCGACAGTGAAAGAAAACAGGCGCTTGCTCTCAGCGACACCTTGCGTCAAGCGGCAGAGATGGCTCAGAATGGAGAGTCAGAGGCCGACAAGATTCTGACCATGGCCCAGGATCGTTTGCACGCCGAGGCCGATCTCCAAATTGATTACGTAAAAATCTGCAATGCGCAGAGTCTTGAAGAGGTCGATACAATTGATCACGAATCGGTCATCTTGTTGGCGGTTTCTATTGGTAAAACCCGCTTGATCGATAACGGTAACCTCATCTCTTAGGCTTAAGATATGATGACCCAAGATACGGCACGCGCGACCCTGGAAAACCTCTACCGGATTTTTACGATTCCGGAAGCGCCCGAATCGACTCTCGGCGAGATCGATCAGGCGATTTCCAAGGATGTCGCCGGTTTCCTGCAAACGCACATCGTTGCCCTTGAACGCAGCCTCGAAGAGATTGAAGCCGACTTCTCACTCTCGTCCATTCCCGAAGAACCAACCTTTGTCTCCGAATACACCGAGTTTGTTAAAGAGAAGTTGGTTGCCCAGTCCGTGCATACCGCTGCTCCCGGTTTTATTGGTCACATGACCTCGGCGCTGCCATATTTCATGCTGCCGCTCTCGAGGATCATGACGGCACTGAACCAGAACCTGGTCAAGGTTGAGACCTCCAAAGCCTTCACACCACTGGAACGTCAAGCCCTGGCCATGCTTCATCATCTTGTCTACCAGGGCGAAGATAGCTTCTATCAGCAATGGATTCACAACAGTCAACATGCCCTTGGCGCTTTCTGCTCGGGAGGCACGATCGCTAACGCCACCGCACTGTGGGCTGCCCGCAACACGCTCTGCGCTCCATCCGGGAGCTTTGGCGGTATAGCAAAGGAAGGTCTGGTTCGTGCATTGCGACATCTCGATTGCGACGGCCTCGCTGTACTCGTTTCCAGCCGCGGCCACTACTCGCTTGGCAAGGCCGCCGATCTGCTTGGCCTGGGGCGGGATAATCTGGTCAAGGTTGAGACCGACAGCAATAACCGCATCGATATGGCTCAGCTTAAAGAGGCATGTCGTCGTTTGCAGGGCGAGAACATTCGCCCCCTGGCGCTGGTCGGGATCGCCGGAACCACAGAGACCGGCACCGTTGATCCTCTCGACGAAATGGCCGACCTCGCTCTTGAGTTGGGCTGCCATTTCCATGTCGACGCGGCCTGGGGCGGTCCAACGCTCTTTTCCGAGCGTTATCGTCCCCTGCTGAACGGGATTTCCCGTGCCGATTCTGTGACCATCGATGCTCACAAGCAGCTTTATGTGCCGATGGGGGCGGGTATGGTGCTTTTCAAAGATCCTGCGGCGCTCTCTGCAATCGAGCATCACGCCAACTATATCCTGCGTCACGGCTCCAAGGACCTCGGCAGTCATACGCTCGAAGGCTCTCGACCCGGCATGGCGATGCTGGTCCACGCCGGTCTCTCAATCATCGGCCGCAAGGGGTATGAGATCCTCATTGATCTGGGCATCGAGCGCGCTAAGTCTTTTGCGCAAATGATTCTTCAGCATCCGGATTTCGAGCTGACCAATCAACCGCAACTGAATATCCTCACCTATCGTTACTGTCCGAAAAACGTTCAACAGGCTTTAGCTCAAGCCAGGGACGAACAGTCTGCTGAGATTAATACCCTGATTGATCAGGTTAACCAGCTGTTGCAGAAAGATCAGCGTGAAGCCGGCAAAACCTTCGTCTCCAGAACGCGTCTGAAGGTGCCCGGTCGTGCTCAGGAGCTGACCGTTATGCGCGTGGTGCTGGCCAACCCGCTGACCACTGATGAAATCCTCACTTCTGTCCTTAAAGAGCAGTGTACGATCGTCCTGCAACAGGATATCCAGTCACTCCTGGAGCAAGTCAATACTCTCTGTGGACAGATCATAGCTTCTCCCAAGGTTGCCTGTGCCTGAACCTGTTATGAGCAGACAGACCCTCTACAGGGCCCGCTACGTCCTGCCCATTGTCTCTTCATTGCTGGAAGATGGTGCCGTTCTCGTTGAGTCGGGTTTTATTCGAGCCGTCGGTCATTATCCCGAAATGGCTGAGACTCATCCAGAAGCGACTTTCGTTGATTTTGGCGATTCGGTACTCTTGCCTCCGATGGTCAACGCCCACACCCACCTTGAGCTAACCGCTTTTTCTGACTGGGCCGCTGCGGCGGGTGAACCTCACGCCCCACAGACTTTCGTTGACTGGATCCTCTGGCTGGTGCGCATCAGGAGAGAAATTGGAGAAGAAGAGCTGAAAGCTTCGCTCGCAGCAGGATTGAAAGCGTCCTTGCTTGCCGGGACGGGTGCCGTAGGCGATATCTTCACGACTCTGAATCTCGTCGAAGCCTATCTGGACTCGCCTTTGTATGGGCAAGTCTTTGCTGAAGTCCTTGGCCACGATTTGGATTTAATCGAACAACGTCTCTCGTCTATCAAGGCCCTTACGGTTCAATCTCCGGCAAAAAACCTTAACTGGGGACTTTCTCCCCATGCTACTTATACATTGTCAGCTTCTGCTACAGATCAGGTCTTTGCCTTTGCAAAAGAGTTGACCTTGCAGTGCACTATTCACCTCGCGGAATCAGAATCTGAAAGTGAATTCCTGCGCGATGGCACCGGCGCTATTGCCGACAAACTTTTTTCTTCCGCAAAATGGGACCCTCTGCTCAGTCCTCCTCCTGGTTGCAGCCCGGTTCACTCTCTCTGTGGCGATGGAAGGCTGAAAGAAGGCGACTTGATCGTTCATGGTGTCCATGTGGCTCCTGCTGATGTAGATATGTTAAAGCAAAGTGGCTGCTCCGTTGCTCTTTGCCCCCGCTCCAACGCGATCCTGAATGTCGGCAAGGCTCCTGTGACTGATTACCTGAACGCCGGTATCCCATTGGCCCTGGGCACTGACAGTCTGGCGAGCTCGAGCAGCCTTTCTGTCTGGGATGAAATGGCTTTTGCTGTTGAATGGTTTGCAGGTGCTGCAGAGCCAAGTGACTGGCTTGAAATAGCCACTCTTGGTGGAGCGAAAGCGCTCGGCATTGAGAAGAGGGTGGGGCA
>SBFN01000245.1 GCA_006226895.1 Deltaproteobacteria bacterium
GGTCACTTCTGTTGTAGCTGATCTGCCACGTCTTTGACTTCTGCACGAATCTCTTCTGGGAGTTGTCCCTGGCTCATCAACCTCTGGACCTGTTCGGAGGCTTCCTTGTGCCACCCTTTCGCCAGGTAGACTTGCGAGATGCGAAGCAGCCAGCGTGGGTTGTCACGCTCCTGGCGCATCGCCCCTTTAAAGGATTCGAGAGCCCGGTCCAAGTCCTTGCCACGGCGCAGCCAGAATTCGGCCAACAGGGGGTGCGCTCCTCCGCCACAGCCGCCGCCCGGCATACGCATAAGTAACTCTTCGGCTTCGTCGAAGCGTTCCGCCTGCTCCTGGAGTTGAGCACAGAGCGAGATCAGGCCCGGGTCCACGACACCTTCGTCGAGGGCTTTGAGCCCCGCGGCCAGGGCCGGTTCCAATTCTCGACGCTGAGCATGCAACTCGGCCAGACGGGCCCACGAGTAGCCGACAAAACGGTCTACAGCCAGGTTCTGTTTAAGGGCATTCTCCATTTCATCAATACGACCTGTTGCGGCCAGCACGTCAACCAGGGCATCGAATGCCGGGAAAAGGTCTGGCTCGACAGTCAGGGCCGCCTGCAGGTCTTGATGGGCTTTTTTGAGCTGCCCAGCGCGGAACATCAGCGCGCCGCGCTCAAAGAGGAAGAGGGCGTTGCGTTCTGCTTCCGGAACCTTTGCCAAAAGTTCCATGGCACGTTTGTCTTCACCGTCCTGAACAGCCAGCCACGCTTGACGAAACTCCATGCCGGCAGCCACGTAGCGCTCTGCGAGTTCGCTGGGCATGGTGGCCAGCAGTAACTCCAGGCGGGCTTCTTCATCAAGATCCATTTCCGGAGGATCGACCTCCGGTCCCGAGGCTGGCGAGCAACCGCTGTTGCAGCCGGCATGGATGGCAGGGCTTTCGATGGCTTCCGGTTCTTTTTCTTTCGGCAGCTCTCCGCGTTCCAGGGCGATCAACGCTTCTTCGGCGCTCTTGCGTAGCTCTACTGAACGAGCCTGCCCAATTGCCAGCTGGTAATCTTCGCGAGCACGCAACAGGTTTCCTGACTTTTGTGCCCAGGTCCCTTCTTCAAGGTTGAGCTTCGCCAGGGCATCGCCGGCCTGCTCTTCCCACTTGCCGACTTCGGCAAGGAGAGCGTCCTCCACCTCAATACGATCAAGCCTTTTTGCTGCACTCAATACACCCGCCCAATCCTGACGGGTAAAGAGTTGACGCATCTCTTCTACAGGGTCTTTCTTGCTGAACATCTTCTTTAAAAAACTCATTTGTCCTGACCTCACGATGGATTTTCACCGATGATTGAACCTCTTCACGAAGAAAGAGTCAACCTTGTAAACCAAAAACAGGAATTAACGCTGCGAAAGGGATCGGGGGGACATTGGTCGCCGGTTCTCTGATAAACGGGCGAATCTGCCTGTGAACCTTGCTCCCAGGCCGAAGATGGTGTATAAGCCGATGATTCAACAACACTTTAATCAGGAATTAACCTTATGAGCGAAGATACCAAAAAAATCATCTACTCGATGATGGGCGTCAACAAAAGCTACAACAGCAAGCCGATCATCAAGGACATTTCCCTCTCCTATTTCTACGGTGCCAAGATCGGCGTGCTTGGTCTCAATGGTTCCGGTAAGTCGACCCTGCTCAAGATCATGGCGGGAATCGACAAGGAATACAATGGCGAGACCATCCTCTCCGAGGGCTACAGCGTCGGCTTCCTCGAGCAGGAGCCGTTGGTTGATTGCGACAAGACCGTCCGTGAAGTGGTCGAAGAGGGCGTTCAGGAAACAGTTGATCTGCTCAAAGAGTTTGAAGAAATCAACGCAGCGTTTGCCGACCCTGAAGCCGACATGGAAAAACTCTGTGATCGTCAGGCGGTGGTGCAGGATAAACTCGATGCACTCGATGCCTGGGAGCTTGATTCGAAACTTGATTTGGCGATGGATGCTCTGCGTTGTCCTCCGGGAGACACCAGGGTGGGGGTCCTCTCCGGTGGTGAAAAGCGACGTGTCGCACTCTGTCGACTCCTGCTGCAAAAACCTGACATCTTGCTTCTTGATGAGCCGACTAACCATCTCGACGCGGAAACTGTCGGCTGGCTGGAGCAGCACCTGCAGCGTTATGAAGGCACCATTATTGCGGTCACTCATGATCGCTACTTTCTCGATAACGTGGCCGGCTGGATCCTTGAACTCGACCGTGGTCATGGCATCCCCTGGAAAGGCAACTACTCCAGCTGGCTGGAGCAGAAGCAGGAGCGCCTGCGTAAGGAAGAGAAAGCCGAAAGCAATCGTCAGAAGACTTTACAGCGCGAGCTCGAGTGGATTCGTATGAGCCCAAAGGCGCGCCATGCCAAGGGCCAGGCCCGTATCAACTCTTACGAGAAGCTGCTTGGTCAGGACGCTGCAGATCGTGAGAGCGAAATGGAGATCTACATTCCGCCGGGACCTCGTCTCGGCAATATCGTTGTCGAAGCGAACGACGTTGCCAAGGGCTATGATGACAGACTGCTCTACGAGAACCTGAACTTCATGCTACCTCCCGGTGGGATCGTCGGCATCATCGGAGCCAACGGTGCCGGTAAAACCACCCTGTTTCGCATGATTACCGGACAGGAACAGCCCGATAGCGGCAGTTTCAAGGTCGGTGATACGGTGAAGCTCGCTTACGTTGATCAGGACCGCCCGCTCGATGGCGACAAGACGATCTTTGAGGAGATTACCGGTGGCCAGGACCAGATGATGCTTGGTAACAAGCTGGTCAATTCCCGCGGCTATGTTGCCCGCTTCAACTTCTCCGGCGGGGATCAGCAGAAGAAGGTCGGTGTTCTCTCCGGCGGTGAGCGTAACCGTGTGCACCTGGCCAAGATCATGCGTGAAGAGTCGAACGTGCTATTGCTTGACGAACCGACCAATGATCTTGATGTCAATACGCTGCGTGCTTTGGAAGAAGCCGTTGAGAACTTTGCCGGCTGTGCTGTTATTATCAGCCACGATCGCTGGTTTCTCGACCGCATCGCCACGCATATCCTTGCCTTTGAAGGAGATTCCCAAGTGGTCTGGTTCGAAGGGAACTATTCCGAGTACGAAGAGGATCGCAAGAAACGCCTCGGCAAAGATGCCGATCAGCCGCACCGGATTCGCTATCGCAGCCTTACCCGACAGTAGTTCGGAGGTTGGAGAATTGCCGGCACTAGCGTGAGAAGGAAACCGGAAAAGGCCGATCCCGGCATTTGTCCTGTTCTGGCATATTGAGGCTGGTTGAAGAAGGGGAGACCACCTTAAGCGCCTGCAGGAAGACGACACGCGGGCATCACCGGGCGGCACAAGAGGCTTGGTACCAGGTAATATCAGTTACACGTTTTTTCTCTTGGAAAAAAATACGAACGGGAGAGCAAAAGGTCCGACAAGGAAACCCATCATCGCCCAAAAGTTCTTGTTTGCTCCTCGCCTCCCGGCGATAAAGTAAAGTACTCCGGCAAAAAAGAGGGAGGCTGCAATCGTTATTGCCCACAGTAAGACTTGTTCCATATCCAATCCTTAACCATCTCCCGAGATATCACCAGTCTGCCCTTGAACGGGAGTCTATTCAAAAGGCTTAATGGCTATCCTGGAAAGAGGGAGGCCCGCTGCAAACAGGTGCCCATTGTACCTCTTAACCGCTTATGATTTAAATGATTCATGGGCCAAGAGATTTCCTCATCGCTCAATCTTTTAGTGCGGTCGAACCGGTACGTCAATATATTGGGTTGTCGGAGTTACTCCCTGTGGCAGGGAGCTTGGTGCTGGAGTCCCTTTCGGACCGAG
>SBFN01000266.1 GCA_006226895.1 Deltaproteobacteria bacterium
GTCGTTTGCTCTGAAAGGTAAGAAAATGCAAGTAGAAGCATACACCCTTGATGATCCGTTGGTTGACCAATGTATTAGTCATGAACAGATTGTTAACGAGCTGCCTCAAACATAAGAGCGGGCTTGGGAAATTAAAACAATGATCTGATGCTAAAAACCAGCGTAAACAAGTAGAGAAGCATAAACCAATTATTCGGGAATTTACGCATCCTGCCTAGCACCAACAAACAAAGCGCCAACATTTGTGTATTTCACCGCTTCGTGAATAGTGGTTCGGAGGTTCGAATCCAGTCATCCCTACGATTAGTTACATGAGCGACTGTCTCGGGGTTGCTCTATTTTTTCTCAAAAATCATATTGCATTGCTTTGATGAGCCCATACTGGAGAAAACGCAAAATTCTTACTGTCCCTGACATTTAATAAAAAAAGCCCCACAGTCAGGAGGGTGACTGCGGGGCAACGGGTTCTATGGGTTTTTCTAGGAGGTAGAACATGAAGAAGTATGTTCTGGTTAATAGATTACTCTTTTGGTCAGATTTGTCAACAGGAAAATGAAAATAAAAAAAGCCACCAAGGATCGAACCCAGGTGGCCATCATTTTGTCGTCTTAAATGTCTCTATCAATAATAAGCCGATTTCTTCTCAGAAGTCGTGATTTATGAGAAAGGCAAGGCTTGCCATCTTCAACTGCTTTCAGCAGTGCAATGCAAGGTTAGTACTCTCGCTTGATCTCTTCAATGATGATAAGTTTGAGCTGATCAAACCCGCCAATAATTTCTTTTACTCACTTGAAGAGCGTGGATAGTGGGGAACGAAGGTTAATAAAACCGCTGGGTGATGTGTGCCATTCTCTGGACATGGGTCTCTGTAGGCTCTAGGCCCTCACCCTATTGCAACCACTCGTAAACTTCTTTGACATGCGTACCACAGTCGCCACAACATCCGCCGCTGTTGCAACTCTCATCCTGATGAAGCCTTACCCGTCCTTTTCTTATCCAATGACCAAGCAAACCACGTATGGCATCTGGTTCCATGTCAAAGTGCAGGGCGATATCATTCAAAGGTGCTACTTTGCGTTCTGTCAGGTAGCGCTTTACCTCACTGGGGGTCATGACTCCTCCTCTTAATCCAATCTTTCTGTGTCAAAAAAATCAACCTTTAACCGGCACAACGATTCCTGCACCTTGCGACTCTTTACCGAGGAAACGCATCACCAGGATAACGGCAACAAAGATGAGTGAGCATCCCGACAGCCATGCCGCTGAAAATTCTGGATGGCGAGCAAAGGTTGCAATCTGGTAAAATCCGGTCGCCGAGACATAAGCCAGGCCGGTGGTCCAGGCGGCAATGAACAGTGTCCAACGCAAGTTGGTCTCTCGGTACACCGCAGCCATAGCGGCAACACATGGGAAGTACATGAGAATGAAGAGCATATAGGCAATGGCCCCAACCTTGCCATCAAACAGCTTGCCCATGGCCCCAAAGGTTCCAGCGCTGACGGCCAACCCTTCAGCGGCAGCATCGACGGAACTGGTGTCGCCGATGCTTAAACCGAGAGGATCCGTCAGCGTGTCAGCCACTCCGGCCAGATTATCCGGTACCGTTTGCGCTGCTTCTCGCAATGCGGCACTCAGGCTGAAGACCTCTTCCCCACCGTCAGCGGCCAGTTCTTCCTGAGCTTCATTCTGCAAATAAATAGCATCAAGAGTTCCGACGACTGCCTCCTTGGCGAAAACTCCTGTGAAGATACCAACGGTTGCTGGCCAGTTATCCTGTTCGATCCCCATCGGAGCAAAGATCGGAGTGACTGTGCGGCTGAGCGAGGAGAGTAGAGAGTCTTTGCTGTCATCATGACCGATTGTCCCATCCATTGACATGGTATTGAGCAGCGCCAGCAGCGCCACCATCGGGATCAGAATGCGCGAGGCCTTAAGCAAGAAGGACTTCAGTCGGTCCCAGGTGCGTAGAAGAACCGATTTAACGGTCGGCACATGGTAGGGCGGCAACTCCATGACAAACGGGGTGATGCTCCCCTTGAGTAGAGTGTATTTGAGAATCAGGCCCGTCAATACGGCAAAACCGATTCCAGCCAGGTAGAGCAGAAAGACCACGTTCTGACCTCCGACCGGAAAGAAGGCTGCGGCAAACAGCGCATAAACCGGAAGCCGAGCACCGCAACTCATAAATGGATTCATCATAATGGTCAGGGTGCGGTCACGTTGGTTCTCCAGGGTTCGGGTCGCCATGATAGCGGGGACGTTACAGCCAAAACCGACCAAAAGCGGAACAAAAGACTTGCCCGGCAGACCGAGCATCCGCATGAAGCGATCCATAACGAAAGCGGCACGCGCCATGTATCCCGAACCCTCAAGGATGGCCAGAGCCAGAAACATGAAACCAATCGGCGGAATAAAGGTCGCTACCGTTTGGATGCCGCCGCCAACGCCAGTCGCCAGAACCCCGATCAGCCAGGCAGGGGAGTTAAGACCATTCAGCAGTGCAGTCATACCATCGACAAAAATTGCTCCAGCAGCAATATCGAAGAAATCAATAAAGGCACCGCCAATATTGATCGTGAACATGAAGGTCAGGTACATCATCAGTAGAAATATCGGTAGGCCGAGAACACGATTGAGGACCACTTTATCAATTTTGTCGGTCAGCGTCTTGCCCAGCTTTGTTGCGTGACTCACGGCATTTGTCGTGAGCCAGTTGATAAAGCCGTAACGGGCGTCGGCAATGGCAATGTCAGCATCTTCGTCGAGTTGACCAACAAGTTTCTGCTGTCGCTTCACCAGGTCATCGGCAGCTTTGCTGTCAAGTAGAGCTACATACTCGAGATCATCTTCAAGAAGCTTCATTGCCAACCAGTCAGCCTTGAGATTATGTTCAGAGGCAAGTTCGCCGATTTGCCCGGTCAATGTCGTGGCTGCTTCCTGAATTTCAACCGGGTAAATGATGTCTGCTTCCGAAATCGGGTTATGCTCGGCGCATTGGTGAACGGCTTTCTTGAGTTGTGTCAAACCGCTGCGCTTTGAAGCCGCAATCGGAACGACCGGTATCCCCAGGCGATCGGATAACTCTTCAGTGTCGATGAGGATTTTCCGTGCATTGGCAACATCCATCTTGTTGAGGACGACAATCATCGGCACACGCATTTCCAACAACTGAGTGGTCAGATAAAGGTTCCTCTCGATGTTGGCTGCGTCCACTATATTCACGATCAGATCATAATCTTCTGACAGCAGGTAGTCTCGAGCAACTTTTTCATCACTGGAATGTGCAGAAAGAGCATAGATGCCGGGAATGTCGACCAGTTCAAAATCGTGACCTTCGAAGGCATAGAAGCCGGTCTTGCGATCAACTGTGACACCAGGCCAGTTCCCAACCATTTGCCTGGAACCCGTCAGTTCATTAAAGAGTGTGGTTTTCCCGCAATTTGGATTGCCGGCAACAGCTATTCTGAGACGTTTTTTCTGTAGTGACATCAGTTCTTCTCCACCAAAACAGCAGACGCTTCCGCTTTACGAAGGCTCAACGAAAAGCCCCGAATACTGATTTCCAAAGGGTCGCCCAACGGAGCAACGCGAGTCAGCTCCAGCTCGATTCCTTTGGTCAGGCCCATGGCCAGAAGTTTCGCACGATATTCTTTCTGCCCTTCAACAAAGCCCTTAATAATGGCTTTTTCACCAACTACCAATTGCCCAAGATGGTACTGCATAGTCATACTCCCTTAGTGGCCCGAAGAGTGGCCAACCCGCCATGTTTGAATCAACCTGTGTCTTTATAGATAAGTAGAATAACGCGGAAG
>SBFN01000189.1 GCA_006226895.1 Deltaproteobacteria bacterium
GGAGCCTTAATCGGTCTCGAAGCCGACCTGGACGAGCAGGGTAAACTCGTCGCAGTTCATGCCCTGCAGACTATGCAAGGCAAACAGGTCCACCTCCTGCCAGTAAGGGAAGCTAAAAAAGTTTCTCTTAAAATCAGTGAGGGAACAGCTGCCGAGCTGAGCTTAACCATCCCGGCAGAGGTAGCATCAAAAGCAAAGCTCATGTAGTATGGCGTGATTTAAATCTTCAGCAAACCTACATCGACTCGGGGTTCTCACGATGATAAATATGAAATTGCGCGGCAAAACACTTCTCGTTCTGTTATTGGTTGCCGTTGTGCCTCTGGTTGTCAGCCTGACCTTTCTCTCCAACTTTACCAAAGAGCAGATTCGCACCAGCATGGTTCAGTTTGCCGAGAAATCAAGTAATTTTGTCGAGCGCAGCACCGAAAGCAGCCAACAGGAACTGGTCAACTACCTGAGCCTGCTGAGCAGCTCTTCAGACCTGGTCAACGCCCTCTACTATGCCTCGCTAACGCAGGATGTCGAACAGTTGCGTGAACTGATCCAAAACGTTCACTATCAATACGATATGGACATCCTCGAAGTGCTCGACACTTCGGGACAGTCAATCTTGAGAATTAGCGCTGAAGGGCTCGACCTCCCCGAAGAACCGGAGACTGACCATCCTTTCCTCGTCGAAGCAATAGAGGCCAAGACCACGCGGGCCGGCTTGACCAGCTATCTCGGTAAATTGACCATTCTCGTCACCACTCCGGTGACCCTGCAGGACAACATTGTCGGTTACCTGGTAGGAGCCTATTTGCTGGATGATCTGTTTGCCAGCCACGTCAAGGAGATGGGTGGCGTGGAAGTCGCCTTTGTAGGCCCGCAAGGCGTGGTTGGTGCTTCGCACCCGGACTTCAAAGGTCTGGGCAACACCCTGCAGGGGGAAGAAATCATCCTCGGCGACAAACCATACATGCCGATCGTGCGTGATCTGACCGGCACCTCTTTCCAGCTCGTTATTGCACAAGACCTTGCAAGTGCTCTTGAGGCTCAACAATCATTACGCAAGCTGATGGTTGGCCTTGTGGTCGCCGTCATCGCCATTGTCTTCGTTTTGGCCCTGCTCTTTTCCCGGGCACTGACCAAACCCTTACTTGCGGTTGTTAACAACCTCAAGGAGATTGCCCAGGGAGAAGCCGATCTGACCCGGACTCTGACAATCAGCAGCAACGACGAAGTCGGAGAATTGGCGGGTAACTTCAATCAATTTGTGGAACGCCTGCGCGAAATGGTTCGACGTATCAGTTCCGCAGCCAGCGACATCTTCACGGCGACCGAAAAGATTCGCCACACCTCACAGGATGTCAGCAATGGCACGGCCAACCAGGCCGAAGCGCTGGAGGATTCATTTCAGGCCATTCAGGGGATTGATGAATCAACGATCGAAGTTGGCAACAGTATAAGTGCTCTTTTGGAAGCGGTCGAGATTTCATCGTCTGCAACCCTGGAGCTTGGCGCAACCATCGAAGAAATTGTTTCCCAAGTGGATCGGCTCTTCAGCACTATTGAAGAAGTCTCCAGTTCAATCACCGAAATGTCGGTATCAAGTCGGCAGGTTTCTGACAACCTCGACAACCTCTCCTCATCGACCGAAGTCACGGCGTCTTCGATCACCCAGATGGACGCCTCGATCAAAGAGGTTGAGGAAACGGCCGAGCACACCAACGAACTTTCCGAGCAGGCCAACCGCGATGCAGAGATGGGCAAGACTGCTGTCGCAGAAACGATTGCGGGAATCCAGGCGATTCGCGCCACCGTGGAAGATGCCAGCCAGGCGATCGAAGATTTGGGGAAACAATCCGGTGAGATTGGTACGATTCTGACCGTTATTGACGATGTCGCCGACCAGACCCGCCTGCTCTCCCTGAACGCATCGATCATTGCGGCCCAAGCCGGTGAACACGGCAAAGGCTTTGCCGTCGTCGCTGACGAAATTCGTGAACTGGCAGAGCGCACGGCCCTGTCGACACAGGAGATTTCAACCATTATCCGCCGTCTGCAAACCGGAACCGTCGAAGCGGTCAAGGCGATGCAGGTTGGCAGCGAGCGTGTACATGAAGAAGCCGAACGCTCGAAAGTCGCCGAAGTAGCTCTTGATAAGCTGACGGAAAGTTCGCTGCGCTCCTCCGAGCAGGTTAAAAGCATCGTCCGTGCCACCCAGGAGCAATCCCGGGGCAGCCGCCAGATCACCGAAGCCGTCAACCAGGTTGCGAACATGTTGCAGCAGATATCCTCGGCGGTAAAACAGCAGTCAGGTGGTATCCAGCAACTGGCACAGTCGGCTGAATCGATGAAGGACATTTCTTCTCAGGTTAAGCTGAGCACCGGTGAGCAGGCCAAGGGCAGCCATCAGATCAGCGCAAGCATGGAAAATATCCGCACCATGATGCAGCAGATCGACCAGGCTTCCAAAGCACAGTCAACCCGTAGCCAGCAAGTTGTCGCGGCGGTTTCTGCGGTTCGCCAGGTTGCCGAGAGCAACGCTGCCCGCACCGCGGAGTTGGATAAGGTGGTTGAAAACCTGGCAGAGCAGGCCCATGTTCTGGAGAAGGAGATCGGCTCTTTCAAGTCCTGACCCGGACTGACGAAGCAAACCGTTTGACAAAGTAGACACTTTTCGTTAGAGTTTCGCCAACATAGCAACACGTCTTTATCAAGAGTGGTGGAGGGACAGGCCCTTTGAAGCCACAGCAACCGACCCGTCGCAGCGACATGCAAAGGGGTGTCAGGTGCTAAATCCAACTCGTCGGAATTTTCCGGTGGGGGAGATGAGGACGGAGTCCGCGATACCAAACTCAATGTATCCGCTGGCCCCTTCTCATTTTATTGGAAGGGGCCTTTTTATTTGCATGACTTCAGGCAGAACATGAGCGAATTGGGCATCGTTAAAAATGAACGGGTTAACTTCGATGTTGAACTGCGGCTGGAGAGCGGTCGCCTTCTCGGCCCTATTACGCTTGCCTACGAGACCTATGGCCAGCTGAACAGCACTAAGAGCAACGCCATCCTGGTCGCCCATGCCTGGACCGGAGACGCTCACGCTGCAGGGCGTCACAACCAGGAAGACCGCAAACCCGGCTGGTGGGATGACATGATCGGCCCGGGCAAGGTGCTCGACACCGACCGCTATTTCATCATCTGCTCAAACGTTATCGGCTCATGCTTCGGCTCAACGGGCCCGACCAGCACCAACCCAAGAACCGGCAAGCCCTACAACCTGCAGTTTCCTGTCATCATGGTGCGTGACATGGTGCGTGCCCAGCAACTGCTTCTGGATCACCTCGGCATCGACAAACTGCTCACTGTTATCGGTGGCAGCATGGGCGCGATGCAAGCCATGGAGTGGGGCGTCCACTACCCCGAGCGGGTTCGCTCCATTGTACCAATTGCCGGAACCGGAAAACCTTCGCCCATGGCCATTGCCCTGAACGCACTGGCACGTCAGGCGATCTACAACGACCCCATGTGGCGCAAAGGCAACTACAAGCCTGAGCATCCGCCTGCTGAGGGTCTGGCCCTGGCTCGTGCCGTGGGCCACATCTCGTTCCTCTCCGACCCATCGATGAACCTCAAGTTCGGTCGCAGATTCTCCGCCCGAGATGGTCAGTTTGATTTTTTCGGCCAGTTTGAGATTGAACGCTACCTGACTTACAACGGTCGCAATTTTGTTGACCGTTTTGACACCAACAGCTT
>SBFN01000084.1 GCA_006226895.1 Deltaproteobacteria bacterium
TATCCTGCTCGTTCTGCCACAGCAATGACAACCTGGGAAGAGTCTTGCCATCGTTGCGGACTCTGCTGTTTTGAAAAATCAGTCGACCCTAAAGGTCGTTTCTTTACAACGAAGACACCCTGCCGGCACCTCGACATCATCAGCCGAGAATGTCGCGTTTACGACAAACGCCTCGAGGTCGGAGAAGGTTGCGTCAAGCTAAGCCCTGAGATAGTTAAAAAAGCCAACTGGCTGCCTGAGGGTTGTGCTTATCGTGCGATCTCGGAACGAGGGACGGGGAGCGAGGAGTGCGATTAGAACCTTTAAGGCAATGGCACCGGAGGAAAACAGCTATCAGTCCGCAACCAGGGCTTTCTTTACACCTTTCATTACAAACTTTGCGTCCTTGAGTTACGCTTATACCAAATACTTCCATAAAGGGCCCACACTTAAATATTAAGAGAGAGCACTTTGAGCCAACAGAGTCAACAAAAAGCCAAGTTCGGATGGTGCCTCTACGACTGGGCGAACTCGGCATTTGCCACAGTTGTTCTGGCCGCGGTCCTGCCGGTTTATTTTGCTTTTGCAAGCCTCGTCCCTGACCAGGGAGCGAACCTTTTCTGGAGTTCCCAGGCCATACCGGCAACAGCGCTCTGGGGCTACATCGTCTCGTTTTCTATGGCTGCCGTCGCCATAACGGCCCCCGGGCTCGGCAACCTGGCCGACCGGAGGGGGTGGCGCAGACGCCTGCTGATCATCTTTTGTCTACTCGGTTCGTTCGCCACCTGCGGGCTCTTCTTTGCAGGACCCGGACAGTATCTGCTTGCGGCGATCCTCTTTATCCTCGGCAATATCGGCTTTGCCGCCGGCAATATCTTTTACAAACCTCCCCGACCTGGCCTCGGATCACGAGGCCGATCGTCTTTCTGCGCGGGGTTTCGCGCTCGGATATATAGGCGGTGGATTGACGTTACTGATCGTCTTTCTGATGATCCAGAAATATAGCTGGTTCGGTATAGCCGACCAGGGCAGCGCGACCCGGCTGGGCTTTCTTCTCACCGGTGCCTGGTGGCTGGCTTTTGCCCTGCCCGCCTTCAGTTGGCTAAAAAGTGTGCCAATCACTAAACACGCTCATCATGCACTGCGAACCCCGCGTGACTACATAAAGACTTTCGCCGACCTGCGCCAGTATAAACATCTTGGCCGTTTTCTGATCGCTTTCCTGCTCTACAATGACGGCATCCAGACCATCATTGCCGTTTCAGCCATCTTTGCCCGTGAAGAACTCGGTTTAGGGACAGGAACGATTCTCGGTTGTTTTCTGATGATCCAGTTTGTCGCTATGCCAGGGGCTCTGCTTTTCTCACGCCTGGCCGGTCATTTCAACACCAAGCGGGCAATACTGGTCAGCCTCGTGCTCTTCACTGCGATCACTGTTTACGCCTCAATTATGAAGAGTGCCATAGAATTCTGGATTCTTGGCTTCGCTGTTGCAATTGTTCTTGGGGGCAGCCAGGCTCTCAGTCGTTCTCTTTTCTCAAGCATGGTGCCTAAATCTCGAAGCGCTGAATTCTTTGGCTTCTATGCGATCAGTTCAAAGTTTGCTTCTATTTTTGGACCTCTCACCTTTGCCCTTCTTATCGAGTTGACCGGCTCGAACCGAATCGCCATTCTGGCGTTGGCCGGATTTTTTGTTATTGGGCTGGTCATCCTGCTCGGAGTGGATGCTGAGCAAGGCAGACTGCAGGCCGAATCCAACGGCGCATAATTTGGAGACACTGAAACTGGACAAAAAAAGCCCCACAGTCAGGAGTGTGCTGTGGGGCAAAGGGTTTGTGGGTTTTGCTTAGGAGGTAGAACATGAAGAACTATGTTCTTGAGTGATATATTACCTTTCTGGTCATCTTTGTCAACAAAAAAATACTCACTTAGGTAACAGCAAGAAAAAACAGGTCGCTCAGCCCTTACGAATTCGTGGATCAGCCAGGGCATAACAGATATCAGCCAGCAGGTTGCCGATCAGGGTAAGCACAGCGCCAATCACCAGGATGCCCATAATCAGGGGGTAGTCACGCATCAGGACACCATCGTAAAAGAGCTTGCCCATGCCGGGGATGGCGAAGATGGTTTCAAAGATAACGCTGCCACCAATCAGACCCGGTACGGACAGACCGAGGATTGTAATGACAGGTAACAGGGCGTTTCTCAAGGCATGCTTATAGATAACGGCCCTTTCGGACAAACCCTTGGCGCGGGCGGTAAGAATGTAATCCTGGCGGACCACTTCAAGCATATTGGAACGCATATAACGGGAGAAGCCGGCCAGGCCACCGAACGCCGAGACAAACACGGGTAGAATCAGGTGGTGAACCATGTCCCAGACCTGCCTGCCGGAGCTCATGTAATCGTAACCGATCGATTTGAGCCCTGCGACCGGAAAGAGCCCTAACCGAACCCCCAGGTAATCCATGAGGAGCAGCGCCAGCCAAAAAGAAGGCATAGCGAAGCCGAGAAAAACAAACACCGTAGTACTTCGATCGAAGAGACTGTTGCGACGCACTGCAGAGAGGATCCCAATCGGCACCGCAGCCGCCAGGATGACCGCTATTGAGAGAACATTGATGAGGATGGTGATCGGCATGCGCTCGCCGACCTTTTCCAGAACTGGTCGATGGTCCTGGGCGAAAGACTCTCCGAAATCGAGCGTTGCCACCTGCTTCAACCAGAGCCCGTATTGAACATAAAGAGGCTTATCGAGGTTATAACGTTCTCGCAACCGATCACGCATCTCAACGCTGGATTTTGGGTTGAGATCAGTCTGCATGTCAGTCGGCTCGCCAGGCGCAAGATGGATGACCACGAAGCTGATCAGCGTGATGCCGATCAGCAGGGGGATCATCATAAACAGCCTTTTAGTGAGATAAACGAGCATGGCTTTAGATTTGTTCTCTTCTACTGAAGTAAAATTCGACAATTGGTACGAGGAGAACCTGAAGCCGTCGACTGTCGCGTGCCTTGTACCACGCTCCTCGTACCGGTGACACTCCCTAACGAGTATACTTCTGTTCGCTTTTGGGCACCCACCAATAATTAAAGTTATGGCTGATGCCTGCAGGAGAAGGCTCTATACCACGGATCCGATTGGCAACGGCCGGCAAAGCCTCGCCCACATAGAGAAAAGTATAAGGCTGCTCCTCGGCAAGTATCTCCTGGAAGCGATCGTAAATCAGCTTACGCTCTTCCTGATCAAAGGTCCTTCTCCCCGTCTCCAGCAATTCATCCACTTCCTGGTTACTGAACTTGACGAAGTTGAGCTCGCGCGGCGCCGTTTTACTTGAGTGCCAGATATTATACTGGTCAGGCTCCGGTCCGCCACTCCAACCGAGAATTGTGGCATCGAAGTTCCCCGGGAAGATGAATTCCTTCAGGAACGTCGCCCACTCGACGACGCGAATTTCGACACTGACGCCGACCTCTTTAAGACGACGTTGAATGATTTCAGCAGTTTTTGAACGCAAATCATTACCTTGGTTGGTGACAATGGTAAAGGCCAGTCTTTCACCGTCCTTGTCCCGCACACCATCGTTATCACTATCAACCCAACCCGCCTCGGCAAACAGGTCATGTGACAGCTCCGGGTCATAATCGTAACGTTTGACCTTGGCATTATAAACCCAGGTATCCGGCTTGTATGGTCCTGTTGCCGCCTGGCCGAGCCCCAGCAGGACACCGTCGATCAACTCCTGTTTATTAATGGCGTAGGAAATGGCCTGGCGAACTCTCTTATCCTGAAAAAGCGGCTTGGTCAGATTATAGCCGAGATAGGTGTAACTGAAAGACAGGTAACGATACTTATTAAATTTGCGTTTAAACGCCGGCGTATCGGTCTGGGTACTGTATTGGATCGGCGTCAGCCCCATGTAATCCAGACCACCGGATTGTAATTCAAGGAACTGGGTCGAAGTGTCAGGGATGACACGATAAACAATACGATGGAGGTAGGGCTGGCCTTCAAAGTAATCGGGGTTGGCAAGTAACACCACCTTCTCTCCTGCATCCCACTTAACGAACTTGTACGGGCCGGTACCAATCGGGCTGCGTGAGAGGGGGCTCTTGGTGATCTCTTTACCTTCGAGCAGATGCTTGGGATGAATCGGTGTCCCCCAGCTTTCCAGAGCCGGAGCATAGGGTTTTTCGTAAGTCACCCGAAAGGTATAGGGATCAGGGGCTTCAGCCCTGGCAACCTGCAAGAAGTCTTCAGCATAGGATGTCGGCACATCCGGATTGATATACAGCTGGTAAGTAAAGAGGACATCGGCGCTGGTAAAAGGAGCACCATCATGCCAGGTCACATCTTTGCGCAGATGGAAGGTAAAAGAGAGTTTGTCTTCGGAAATCTCCCATGATTCGGCCAATTCACCTTCCAGCTGCAAGTTTTTATCGTAACGAATCAGGCCGTTGTAGACCTTGCCGTTGATATCACTTGAGGCGGAGTCGGAAGCAAGGACCGGCAGCAGATTAT
>SBFN01000108.1 GCA_006226895.1 Deltaproteobacteria bacterium
GGTGAAGCAGCAAAGCCGGTCGACAAAGAAGCCCTGATGATGAACGCCCGCCTGCTGGAGAAGAAGTTGCTCGACTTCAACGTCGAGGGCGACGTCTCCGAAGTCAAGCCTGGGCCCGTTGTCACCATGTACGAGTTTGCCCCGGCGCCAGGAGTTAAGGTCAATAAAATTGCCGGTCTGTCTGATGACCTGAGTATGGCACTCAAAGCACTCTCAATCCGGATTGTCGCACCAATTCCGGGCCGCGGCGTAGTCGGCATCGAGATCCCCAACCGCGACCGCGAGATGGTTTATCTCAAGGAGATCTTCGCCACCGACGAATTCCAGAAAACGGGCGGCAAGCTCCCTCTTGCACTGGGTAAAGATATCTTCGGCCACACGGTTGTTTCCGACCTGGCTAAAATGCCGCACCTCCTGGTTGCCGGTTCAACCGGAACAGGTAAATCGGTTTCGATCAATGCCATGATCCTGTCGCTGCTCTACCGTGCTGACCCCCGGGACGTCCGTGTCATCATGGTTGACCCGAAGATGTTGGAGCTTTCGATGTACGAAGGCATCCCACATCTCCTGCTGCCGGTCGTGACCAATCCCAAGAAAGCGTCCCTGGCCCTCAACTGGGCGGTTCGCGAAATGGAGCGCCGCTACAAGTTAATGTCCGACAAGGGCGTACGCAATATCGACGGCTACAATCGCAAGCTGGCCAAAGAAGAGAAGGACAAGAACTCCAAGCGACAGCAGGAGCTCGATAACGATGACGTCGTCGATCTCATGGAAGAGGATCTTCCGGAGATTGAAATTGCCGAAGGGGAAGAGCTTGAGCACGGACATCTGCCCTACATCGTCGTCATCGTCGATGAACTCGCCGACCTGATGATGGTCGCCGGTCGCGAGATCGAGGAATCGATCGCCCGCCTTGCACAGATGGCCCGCGCTGCCGGCATTCACCTGATTCTCGCAACACAACGACCGAGCGTCGACGTTATTACCGGCCTGATCAAAGCCAACTTCCCGACCCGTATTTCGTTCAAGGTTTTCTCACGCACCGACTCACGCACCATTCTCGACCAGATGGGCGCCGAAGCACTGCTCGGCAACGGTGACATGCTCTTCTTGCCCCCCGGGACCGGTGCCGTGCAGCGTGTTCATGGCGCGTTTGTCTCAGAGATTGAAGTCCAGCGTGTGGTTGATTTCCTCAAAAAACAAGGTGAGCCTGACTACGACAAATCAATCCTTGAAGCTCCGGCGGCAAGCGAAAGCGACGGTAGCGATGGCGACGATGAATATGACGAGAAGTGGGACGAGGCCCTTGCCATTATCGCCGATGCCAAACAAGCCTCCATATCCATGCTGCAGCGTCGCCTTCGCCTCGGCTACAACCGTGCGGCCCGCATGATCGAGAAGATGGAAGCGGAAGGGATTGTCGGGCCCTCTGATGGCACCAGCCGCCCGCGTGAGGTTTTTATCAACAAAATTGGTGGGGACGAGTAAGAGTTAAACAACAAGCGAAGGCAGTAACAAACAGGAAGGCCGGCTAAAATGCCGGCCTTCCTGTTTGTTTATCATTAACATATTCAGAGTCTGCTTATCTCTTGTATGTTAATCTAAAGATGCTAACATGAGAAATCTTCCAGACGAGGTCTATCACTAAGCTATGGATACGAACGATTTAAAGCACTTGCTGACGGCTATAAAAGATGGCAATCTCGACATCAACGAAGGTTTAAAGCGACTCAGCGAGCTACCTTTCGAAGACGCCGGTATCGCCATGATCGATCACCATCGAGCTCTGCGCCAGGGAGTGCCGGAGGTAATTCTGGGCGAAGCAAAATCTGCAGACCAGATCGCTACCATCGTGAAGCGCATGCTCTTGCATGGTGACAACGTCCTGGTCACACGGATCTCTGCTGAAAAGGCGGAGGTGTTGTCAAAGAACCACTCAAACGGGGAATATGACCCAACCGCCAAAACCTTCACCCTGCAACAGAAGCCTCACGAGGACCTCGGTCGAGGCAAGATTCTTATCATCTGCGCCGGCACCTCCGATCTGCCGGTGGCCAAAGAAGCCGCCGTTACGGCCCGCATGTTCAACAACCAGGTCGAAGAACTGGTCGATGTTGGCGTTGCAGGCATTCATCGCCTGCTGGCCCATACCGACGTACTTCGCGAGGCCTCGGTAATTATCGTTGTCGCAGGCATGGAAGGTGCGTTGCCCTCTGTCGTCGGCGGGTTGGTCGATGTTCCGGTGATTGCCGTACCGACTTCAGTAGGCTATGGTGCGGCCTTCGGAGGCGTGGCAGCGCTGCTCGGCATGCTCAACTCCTGCGCTGGCGGTGTCACGGTGGTCAATATTGACAACGGCTTCGGGGCCGCCTTTGCCGCCACCCGCATCAATCGAAAAAAATCATCATGAACATTCTCTACCTTGATACCTTTTCCGGAATATCCGGTGACATGATGCTCGGCCTGCTGGTTGATCTGGGCGTCGACCTCAATCTCATCGAAGCAGGGCTGGCAAAGCTTGCCGTCTCCGGATACAAGTTGGAGCAGCGCCCCGAAAAACGTCACAGTATCGGCGGCACGCGCGTCGAAGTTATTTGCGAAGACAAGCAACCGGCTCGCTCCTGGTCTGAGATCGACGCTATGCTTGCCAAGAGTTCTCTCGCTGAGCCTGTACGCGACCGGGCACGCCGCATCTTCAGGAGTCTCGGTGAAGCGGAGGCAAAAGTTCATCAGGTGACTCTGGACGAGGTCCATTTTCATGAAGTCGGCGCAGTTGACGCCATCGTCGACATCGTCGGCAGCGCCATCGGCCTGCATCTCCTCGGCGTCGAGAAGACCATCTGCACCCCACTGCCGCTCTCCAGCGGCATGATTCGCGGTTCCCACGGAGCCATGCCCTTGCCCGCCCCGGCGACCCTGCAGATACTGCAAGGAAAACCGGTCCGGAATGCTGACTGCGACCGGGAGCTGGTGACCCCCACCGGCGCGGCTATTGCGGTCGAAATCGCCTGCTTCGGAGAGATGCCGGAGTTAACCATCGAACGCATCGGTTACGGTGTCGGCGGCTGGAAACTGGAAGACCGCCCCAACCTGCTGCGGGGAATCATCGGCACGGAGGATACGGCTGACGGTTTCGAGCAGGATACCGTCACGGTGATTGAAACTCATATCGACGACTCCTCGCCCGAATGGCTCGGAGCCCTGACCGAAAGGCTGTTATCAGCAGGAGCTCTTGATGTCGGGCTAACTTCGCTGCAGATGAAAAAGAATCGCCCTGGCACCTGCTTGACGGTTATGGCTTTACCACAACAAGCGAATCCTCTGGCACAAATGATCCTGCGTGAAAGCACTGCCATCGGCGTCCGCATGCATGAGACCCGGCGCATGAAGCTGCGGCGTGAACCGGCCACCGTACAAACTGCTTTTGGGGAAGCTGCGGTGAAGTTGATTTACGAGGGGGGTACGCTGTTGAGAATCACCCCGGAACATGCCAGCTGCCAGGAGTTGGCCACAGCCAGCAACCGACCCCTGCCTGAAATCTACCGTGCAATCACAACCGCAGCCCATCGTCAATTCGGCCTGGGGGACTAAATGCGCAAATTGATTCTTTTCTTCTCCAGCAACGCCGGTCTTGGCTATGCGCCCTTTGCCTCTGGCACTGTCGGCACACTGGCCGGCATCCCGATCTTTTACCTGACCAGCGCCTGGCCCTGGTGGCTCTCTCT
>SBFN01000074.1 GCA_006226895.1 Deltaproteobacteria bacterium
GGTCTGCTGAATCAAATGAATTAAAACACAGAATCTGCAGGGTACAAGATGAGGTGGGCCGTTCACAGGTTTAAAGTTTCTTGATAATAGTAAACGTCTTCATCTCAGGTGGCAATTATAGTGCCGAAGAAGACCCATGAAGGTTGATCTGGATGACCTCAATGCTCTTTTCAGTAGAACCGAAGCCAGGAAGTCTCCCGGCCTGCTTTTATTCTGACAGAAAGCAGGTATGATTTTTGGCATCTCTGATGCACTAATAGCCCTATCAACTTATTCAGTTTGTCAGGAGTTAAATGCTATGAGGCGTGCTTTGGTTGTCGATGATGAACCCCTGTTGCGACGCCAGGTCGCTGAAATCGTTGCCGGCCGGCTACGGGTTTGATGAGATTCTTGAAGCTGAGAATGGTGTCCAGGCTGTTGAAATAGCGACTCACCAGGAGATTCTTCTGGTGGTCATGGATGTCGGGATGCCTGTTATGGATGGTGTCACTGCTGCCGAAAAAATAGGCAAGATCAAGCCCTTGCCGATCGTTCTGGTCACGGCAAACACTGGGTCTGAGACGATTGAACGGGCACGTCTGGCAGGAGTCATGAATTATGTCGTCAAACCGGTGCGTGCCGAACAGCTGTTCGCGGCTGTGGACCTGGCGATCCACCAGTTTGTCGAGTTGTCAAGCCTGCGTGAAGAGGTGTGCCAGTTAAAGGAGACTCTTGAATCCCGCAAGGTAATTGATCGCGCCAAAGGTGTTTTGATAAAGCGGGGCATGGATGAGCCGCAGGCGTTCAGACGTTTGCAGAAGCTGGCGATGGATAAGAGAAAGTCGCTACGGGACGTTGCCGAGGCGATTGTGCTGACGGAAGGCTGATCTGTTGCGACAGCTCTCAGCGGAGGTGGTATACTGACGTCACACAAGGTCCTTTACCAATGGAGGCTTTATGTCAGAAGTGTCGAAACCTGAGTGTACGCATCCCTCGGGACATCATCTGCATATCTGTGAATTGAAAAAGGCCGGATCGCTTGAAGAAATCGCGGCTCGCACAGATGTTCCGGGCTATCTCTGCCACAACTGTAACGCTTCGGCCAACCAGGCTGAAGACCTTTGCAACCCAAGCCCGTTTATAAAGCGGTAATTGCACTGCATGCGAAACGATTAACAAAGCCGCCCGGAATCTCCGGGCGGCCTCTTCTTTATACTTAACCCGCCATCTGTTGCAAACTCGGAAAATGTTCCCAGAGTTCCGGAACCTCCTGAACGCGACGGCCCTGTTCAACAGCACTCTGTAGCAGCCCTGTCAACTGCATGTCGCCATAGAGGACGGCACCGACAATCTGGCCATCGTGACATGCCAGACCGCGGTAGCTTCCGTTGTCTTCGACTTCCAACAGGCGTGTGCTGGCGTCGATTGCCTGAATCTGTCCAATACTGAAGAGATCGACATCGAGAACCTTGATGCGATTGGTCATAGGCAGCCCGGGAAACTCTCCTGAAGCTCCAACTGCACTGGCCCCTGCGACCAGACCCTGGGCGTAGCTGGCGGGCCAGATACCATAAACCTTGCCCTGATGCTCGGAGACGTCACCAGCGGCGAGGATATGCTTGTCCGAGGTGAAGAGTTGATCATTGACGACGACGCCCTGTTTGACCTTGAGGCCGCACTGGCGGGCCAGGTGGCTATTGGGCCGAACCCCGGTGGCGAGAATCACCAGGTCCGCTGGAATTTCAGTGCCATCTTCGAGCAACACGCCGTGCACAGTTTCGTCTCCCGTGAATTCCTGGATCTGAACACCACATTTGATCGTCATCTGTTGCTCTTCGAGGTGGGCGAAGAGTAGTGCTGCTGCGGCAGGGGGGAGTTGCCGCGGCAGCAGCCAATCAAAGCCCTCCAGAACTGTAACTTCTGCGCCTCGCCGCTGCAGGGCCCAGGCGGTTTCCAGGCCGAGCAGCCCCCCACCGATGCAGACAGCACGACATCCTGGGCTGAGATTGCTGATCATCTTGCGGGCGTGCTCCAGGGTCCGCAGCACCATGACACCATCTCGGTTAGCGCCGGGAATGGGAGGAATGAAGGGGTGAGCGCCATTGGCCATGATCAGCCGGTCATAATCCAGTTGTTTGCTGTCTCGCAGCGTGATTATGCGGGCATCACGATCTATGGATTGTGCTTCGCCGGGCAGGTAGGTAATCTTTTGCGCATCAAACCATTCCTGGTGTTGTATGAACAGGTCGTCTTCCTCGACTTCTCCCGCCAGGAAGCGGGTCAAATTGAGGCGGTAATAGGGCAGGGTCATCTCTCTGGAAACGAGGGTGATCTCGACAGTGCCCGCCTGACGGCGTGCTTCTTCCGCAGCGGTCATCCCTGCAATACCGGCACCCAGGATGACCAGTTTTTCTATATTGGCGGTCTTTGCAGACGTTTCTGGCGCAACGTAAGGATGAAAAAGAGCGGCAGCAGCGCCACAGATCGGACAAAAATTCGGTGGCGAAGAGCCCTGTTCAATATGATCGCAAATGCTGCATTGCCAAGCTTCGGTTACGGTTTCCTGCGCCGCGGAGGTTTGAATCTCCAATGCGGAAAAATGGTTTGTCTCCGCCCCGCAAACAGGGCAGGATTGAGGCGCTTCAGTACCATTGTGGACGTAGCCACAGAGATCGCACTTCCAAGTTGTAGTCATGAGAAACCCCGTCATTAAAAATGCCCGCATACCTGTAGCTGCAGGCAAAGGAATACGACCAGCGAAGACTGGTAAGCAAGTTGTTGTTTTGCGGAAAACTTAACTTTTAATGTTTCCGGAAGGACGATTCCCAGATCGTTGGCTCAACTTCGGAACTGAACCGTGTCACGAACTCGCTGTGCTCTTCCGGAGTCAGGTGTACGCTGCCTGTGATCAGGTCAATCTTCGTGTGTTTTCTGGAAATCAGGATGTCATAAATCCATTTTGCATCCGCTTTACTGCGCAGACACTGGCCAATAAGGTGGTTGACGTTGCCATCATTAATATTCATGCGGTATCTCATCGTCGCCTCCCCTGGTTAGCGTTGCATGCTCTTTAAAAACATTCTAGTCCATTTTTCTCCCCGCGCAATCATCAACCCCTCTTCAGGGCAGATGGTTTCTGCCTTAACCGGGTTTCGTTTTGTGATGACTTGAATAAGCGACGATTGCCGCTAATATTGATAACAGGATAGCGACGCCATTTAATCACAGCCCTGTGCGAGGAGTGATGATACTGGAACAGGTTGAAATTATTCAGGGTGACATCACGCGACTTGAGGTTGAGGCGATTGTCAATGCCGCCAATGAGAAGCTTCTTGGCGGCGGCGGTGTGGATGGGGCTATTCATCGGGCCGCTGGTCCCGAACTGTTGGAGGCCTGCCGTGAACTGGATGGCTGCCCCACCGGAGAGGCCAGGATTACGAAAGGCTACAATCTTCCGGCTCGATATGTGATTCATACCGTTGGGCCTGTCTGGCAAGGTGGCGGCTCTAACGAAAACAATCTCCTCGCCAGCTGTTATCGCAACAGCTTGCAATTGGCCGTTGAGCACAACCTTCGCAGTATTGCCTTTCCTTCGATCAGCACCGGTGTTTATCGGTTTCCGATCGAGCAGGCCAGTCGCATTGCCCTGCGAGTCATCCTCGATTTTGTTGAGACTGAGCCGGCTTCTCCGCGTGTGGTCATGGCCTGCTTCTCAGAACAGGACCTGGAAATATACCGGCAGGTTTATCAGGAACTGCTGGCTTGATTTTTTAATGCGAGTAAAGAAAAGCGCCTTATCGTCAGCCTGTAACGATGTCCGTTACAGGCTTTTTGTCTATAAGATGAAAAAACTCATAATTTATGGCTGTAACACACGCCTTCTTTGTGCAAGTGGAACTGTTTTTGCAGAACAATAGAATGGTGTTATATAAGCGGTTTGTTTCGCGCGATTTCAGGCAAATAACCTGCTCGTTAACGGTGAATGACGTAGTCAGGGTGTTCATGGGAGGCTTGAGGG
>SBFN01000119.1 GCA_006226895.1 Deltaproteobacteria bacterium
TTTGTCAGCGAAGCCGATTCCTGTTCGGTGTCTTTGCCCCGGGCCAGGGTCAGAAAAGCGTCGACCAGTTCCTGAATCTCCCTGGTCGCCTTGTTGATAGTATCAATGCGCTGGCGGGTATAGTTATCAAGCTGATCTTTTGCTATGAGCAGTTCACAGGAACTTTTGATAACCATCAAGGGGGTGCGGAGTTCGTGACTGACATCGCTGGTGAAGAGGCTTTCCCGCAGTAGAGATTCCTGCAGCATGCCGATGGTTCTGTCGAACGCTTGCGCCAGCCTGCCCACCTCATCGTTGGTGTATCCGGAAGAAAGAGGCGGCGCGTCAAGCAGGAGTTTCTCACGGTTATGCACCTGATCAGTCAGTCTTTTGACCGGGGCGATGATTCTCCTGATCATCATGATGCCGAGGATTAACGAGGCGATGACGCTGAGGAAGAAACCAGCAATGACCGTGATTTGCAAGAGGTTCTCATGTTGCCCTGAGTTCGTCTGCTCCCGGACCAGGTAGAAGGGTCTTTCCTGCTCTTTGCGCATCAGGACATGAAAGGAGCTCTGTTCGCTTTTTACCTCGTTGAAGCCGGGCTCCAGGTCCTGCAGGTAATAGGGTAGGCCTTCCGTGCCGCTGTAGAACTGGGTCCCAAGGTCCAGTTTCGGTGTCCGTCCACGTTCGTAGTCGACCAGAATGTCGGGAAACTTTCGATTGAATTCAGCGGTGACGAGGTCTTCCTTAACCAGGTTGATCGCGGCCATGATGCCGAAGCTGAAGAGGCCGCTGACCACTGTTGTCAGGAGAATGAAAGAAATCAAAATTCTTTGCGAGAGGGGCGATTTAAATTCCATCTGATTGCGCTTTCAGGCAATAGCCGATGCCATGCACTGTGTGCAGCAGGGGGGAGTCAAAAGGTTTGTCGATGGTTTGGCGAAGGGTGTGGACGTGGCTGCGTAAACTGTCGCTGCCCGGCAGATCTTCTCCCCAGAGGAGCTCTTCAAGAACCTCCCTCTTGACAACGTGAGGGCTTTTTTTCATTAATATTTCCAGTATCTTAAGGCCGATTGGGCTGAGCTTGAGGTTCGTCCCCTGGCGGGTCACTTCAAGGCTGTTCATATCGTAGCTCAAGTCACCGATCGTTAACAGGTTTCTTTGGCTGGTCTGGCCACGGCGTAATATAGCTTCGACCCTGGCGTGCAGCTCTGGCAATGAAAAAGGTTTGACCAGATAATCATCGGCGCCGGCCTGAAAACCGGAGAGCTTGTCATCCACACTGTCTCTGGCCGTGAGCATAATGATCGGTGTGTCGACCCGAGCGTCCTGGCGCAGTTTCTGACAGAGGGTGATGCCATCCATGCCGGGAAGCATAAGGTCGAGGATGATCAAATCAAAGGATTGCGTAACAGCCAGGTGCATGCCGCCCAGGCCGTCGTAGGCACAGTCAACAAAGTAGCCTTTCAGTTCAAGGAAGTCGGCGATGTTCTGCAGAATTTCTGGTTGATCCTCTATGATCAGTATGCGCATGCGGCTTTGTCCTCAAGGCCCTCAGGTTTTTACGGCTGGCTCGTTATGTGGCTGTTGCTATCTGATTTCCAGTCATGTCTCACGGTTGCAGCTTCTTCGATGTCAGGGCATGAGAGGGGATCTGTAACTGTGCCGGATCCTGACCCTTGGTGTTGTGTCTCTCTTGCCTGAAAAAAACTTCAGCGCTGTAAAGCCATACAATTATAAGCTGTTTTAGAAGTGAATGGCAAAAATTCCTTTTCATTCCAGAGGGATTCTCCAGCCAGTTTTGTCGTGACGCTGTGAAAAGAAACAGTTTCGATGGTTGACGCTTATTTGTGGGGCATTGATAAATCGTTCTCTTTTGTGCAGCAGCTTGTAATTGTTTCGCTTTGACGCGTGGTTTTAAGAGCTCTTTACAGCCCGTACGGATTCGGCTAGACTGCTTTTTCACTCAAATGCAATGGAGGAGTTTCTATGTCAGTTAACAAGGCAATTCTGGTAGGTAACCTCGGGAAAGACCCTGAACTTCGCTATACTCCCTCGGGAACAGCGGTTTGTACCTTCTCAATAGCGACATCTGATCGTTTCAAGAACAAACAAGGTGAGCAGCAGGAACGCACCGAGTGGCACAACATCGTGGTGTGGGCAGGTCTGGCCGAGATCTGCGGCAAGTATTTGACCAAGGGCAAGCAGGTTTATATCGAGGGGCGCATCCAGAACCGTTCCTACGATGATCGTGATGGTAACAAACGTTATATCACCGAGATCGTTGCCAACGAAATGCAGATGCTCAGCCGTGCCGGTGACCAGGGTGGCGGCAGCGGAGGCGGCGGTCGCCCGACGACTCCGGCAGAGAATTTTTCCTCTGCTCCACAAGAGCCACCTTTCAACCCCGACGACGATATTCCCTTCTAATTCCCAGCTGTATAGGATGAATTCTTCGGGCAGGACTTTTCAGGTCCTGCCCGTTCTCGGTTCTGTATGTTTTCCTGTTTGCGCCTCCGCTAAGTTTCTGGTAACTTTGAGTTTCTAGATTTTACCTGCGGGGATTTTTATGTCACTCGAGCAAAGACGCAACCTGCTTATTGAACTGTTGAATGATTCCGAGGAAGAGGTTCGCGTTGCCGCGGCCTCCGCACTTGAATGCCTCGAATCGCTCCAGGATTTGCAGCAGATTATTCAGGAGCTCAAATCAGACAAGCGTGGCCAGCGGGTCAAGGCGATTTTTGCCATGGAGAAGGTTAAGTCGACGGACGTTTTCCCGCATCTGATCGGCCTACTGAAAGATCCTGATGCCGATATCCGTGGAACCGCAATCCAGGTGCTCGGTGTAAAAGCCCACCCTAAATCGCTCAGCAGTCTGGTCAAACACCTCAAAGATCCGTCTCCTTCCGTTCGCGTTCATACTGCAGAAGCTCTTGGCCACTTTGATGATGTACGCCTTGCTCCTTATCTTGTCTCCTTGTTGGCAGAAGACGATGAGCAATTGGTGGCGAGTGCCGCTCGGTCTCTTGGCTCTATCGGTTCCCCGGATAGCGTTGAGCCACTGATGAAGTTGACCAAGGATAGCCGCGCGACAGTGCGTGTTGCGGCTGTTGAGGCGTTAAGTGAGTTGCCGCTGAAAGGCTAGGCCCGGGGCTGGAGACTGGGTTATGAGGGCTGGTTGAATAAATCACAAAGGGCCGGGAGTTGATTCTTCTGGGCCAGATTGTTGACAAACCCCACATTGAGTTGATGTGGGTTTTTTTTGTCTGTCTGACGGGTGAAGTGTGCTGTGGTTTTTTCGGTCGTCTCAGAACAGCAGGTCGTTCATCTGTTGTGGTCTGTTTTTGTGATGGCTAGAGGCAAAACCGGCGGTTCGCGTACCGCCAGACGCCATACTTTTGCCCGGCAGCAAAAGTATGCAAAAATGCCTTCTCCTAGCGGAGGGCATATTCTTTTGCCTGGTTTCAGTGGTTTTTAAATGCTGGAGAGAATGGAATCCGGCCCATTTCAGGGGGGCCTCTCGGCTCTGCTTTTTAACGGCAAGAAGATAAACAATACCGCACGTGCAAGCAAGTACCGCTGGAGAGGTTCTCAAGGGCCTCGGGGCTAACGGGGGAAGCTTAGTACGCTAGAATCTTATTACTCAAATTGTTACCAGCAGGTCACCTTGCGCACAACATGCCCAGCGCAGCGTCAAGCTTTCTTTTGCTTCGTTTTCTTTGTCGTTGTCGCTACAAAGAAAATGACGTTGCTGTCGGGCAACCCCGACTGTTTTACGCTTTTAAACGAAAAAAGAACAGCAGATTAACGATCTGTTGTTCTCTCTTCATTCCCGTGCATAGGGGCAAGTCGAAACTTTATCTGTTTTAGGAATCCAGGTCAAAGAAATCGGTTACGTCTATGCCCTTTGTCTGTGGATCGACTTCGGCAATAATACTTCTTGGCTGGTTTGGCCGTAATTGTATGCGGTTCGGTTCTTCGAGGAGTGCGCCCGCAGCATCGAAGATGATCTTGATGTCGACCAGGCTGGTGTTTTGGGTGTCAACCTTGGTGACCAGACCGATTTCGTTGTTGTCAAGGCGGACAAGGCTGCCGACCGGGTAGGGTCCGAGCGATTCAACAAAGTGAATGACAAATTCGGGGTGCAATGAAGACCCGGAAATCTCTTTGAGGCGTGCAATCGCCCTACGGGGTGTGAACGGCCGTTGGTAAGAACGTAGCGTGGTCATTGCATCGTAGCCGTCGGCAATGGCCGCCATCTCGACCAGCGGAGAGGCAATGTTGTCGACGGCTTTGGAGGGGTAACCAGACCGATCGTAACGCAGATGATGACCGAGGACAATCTGCATGACTTCCGGAGTAACACCCTCCATCTCCTTGATGATTTCGGCGCCGAAACCGGGGTGCTCTTTGATGGCGTCAAATTCGGCATCAGTTAACCGTCCGGGCTTGGTGATAATGTCAACATCGATACGCAGTTTGCCAAGATCGTGCAACAGCCCGCCGAGGCCAAGGGTTTTAAGTTGCTCTTCGGTTAAATTGCAGGCTCTGCCGACGGCAAGGGCCAGCACCGAGACATTGACCGAATGGGTAAAGGTGTAGTTGTCGTAATCTTTGAGCATCGACAAGGCCATCATGGCATGAGGCTC
>SBFN01000139.1 GCA_006226895.1 Deltaproteobacteria bacterium
GGACCAGGAACAATCGTTTGCAGGAAGTCGAAGAGGATGTTTGCCAGATGGTTCTGGCCAACAACTACACGCAGAGCCAGTGTCTTTCTCTCGACTTAAGAAGGTGCCAGTATGATGTCGACCCCTTCATTGCGCTTTCCGAGAGATTGGTGAACACCGGCCTGCTTGATCGTAAAGGCGAATTCCTGCCTTCGCTGAAAGAGCTTACTGCTCGCGGCTGTGGCTATCTGCGTCCGGAACTGTCGATCCTGCTTGCTTACAGCAAGATGTACCTCTATCAAACCCTCCTTGAAAGTGAGTTGCCCGACCAGGAGTCGACCCAAATCTTCCTGCAACAGTATTTCCCGGACAAAACCCGCAAGCGTTATAGGAGTCAAATCAAGAATCATCCTTTGCGACGAGAGATCATCGCGACCATGATTACCGGTTGTGCCTTTCTGAACACCCTGGTGCAGCAATCAGGTGCGACCATGATCGAAGGGGTCGCTGCCTACCTGGTCTTTGACGAAGTCCTGAATGGTGGGGCCATTCGGGAGCGGGTTGCGGCTGTGGACAACAAAATGTCTTCAGCTCGTCAATATGAGCTTCTCGAGGGTCTTGAAAGATCTCTGGCCGGACTCTGCCGTCAGGTCTTCGAACAGCTCTTGCCGATGCGCCTTGATAAGGCTTGCGTCAAAGATTATCGCCAGCGATTGAACGTCTTCCGTACCCATCTTGTCGAGCTGCTTCCTGAGGCAGAATGGCAGGTGTGTAAAGATGCCGCGAAAGTTATTGTGAAAGAAGGCTTCCCCGAAGAAATGGCCCTGGAAATGGCCAGTTTCCGTTATCTGGCCGGGTTCTTGCCGGCGGTCCATATTGTTGAAAAAACCGGGGCCGACCTGCTGCAAGTGACTACTGCCGTTGGTGAAATGCGTCTGCGCCTGAAAATTTCCCAGGTTATGGAAAGTCTGAACGAATATACACCTCATGATCAATGGGACAGGGCTGCATTGGTCAGCTTGCGCACTGCATTTATCAAGCAGGCCATTAAACTGACCCGGAGTGTCGTGGCTGCAGGGCAGGGTACGGATGCTTTCCTGGCGGGCAAACGACAACGCCTTGATGCTTATCTTTCCCTCGTAGAGGCATTGCGCGCTGCTCCGCCGTCAACGACCAGCCTGTATGTCGTCCTTTTACGTGCACTTGAGGCGATGGAGGACTAATTGTTCCTGCCAGTGAGTAAACTGAGGTGTGCAAAGACCTCTATAGATGGCTTCTGGTCCTTGACTATTAACAACATCATGAATACAGTGACCAGCAAGGTTATCCGCCAAAATTAATTTTATTCTTCCGCGGAACTACCATTGGCCTGAGCCGTGCTCGAAATAGTCGGCATGATTGTCTGTTATTGTTTCCTTCCCATGCGGTTTTTCGCAAAAAGAATGATAGATTTCCACTGCCACATACTTCCAGCTGTTGATGACGGCGCCGTCTCCATTGATGAATCCATCTCAATGGCCAGATCCTTGTCTGCCTTTGGCTACAAAACCGTTTGTTGCACACCCCACTGTATCAAGGGTTCCTACGACATCACTCCACAGAAAGTTCGAGAAGCGACTTTGATGCTTCAGGCAGATCTCGACAATGCTGATGTTCAGTTGGAACTCTGGCCGGGCATGGAGTATATGCTTGATGAACATTTCAGTGACTATGTGGATGATTTGCTAACACTCGGAGGAACTAAGCTTGTCCTTTGCCAAGCTCCACCTCGGGCGCATGTCGACTATATCCTGGAAGGCCTCAGGCTAATTGTTGAGAAGGGGTTTGTGCCGTTTATTGCTCATCCGGAGAGATCTCAATATTTTTACGAAACCTTGACGGAACGAGAAACCTGGAACCGGGAAAGAGATGAATCAAAAGATCAAAAAACTAGGGATGTAAAATCACGAGACGAGGAATGCCAACAAAGATCAAGGCGTTTTTTTAAAAAGTTTTGGCCTTTCGCACCCAAGTCCTCTCGTTCCGTGTCCCAAGAGTCTCTGATGTCAGCGTCCCGCGGCCCGCGGCCCGCATTCCCCGAGGGTTGCCATTTTCATGCAAACCTCGGCAGCTTCACAGGTTTCTATGGCTCCCAGGTTCAGGCCCGTGCCTACGAGATTCTAAAGAACTCTGCGTACACCGGTATCGCCTCAGACTTGCATAATAGCGCATCAGTTGTACCGGTCCTGCAGCGTGATAAGTTGGCACTTAATCCTTTATTGAAAAAGCTATCCGATTTTAACGGGGTCGTTTCCGGGATAAACAGCACTGATGATTTTAACACCGCTGAGCAAATCGGGTTGTTCTAGTTCTGGATCTTTTTAGTAAGGCTGGCTTTGAAAAGATACACAGGTGAATCATATATCCACTGTCATTACAGCACCCATTGCGCTTAGTCATTCTTTAATTTAAGGAGCAGAGATTGAAAAAACAACAACTCGGTGCCTGTGTCACCTTTTTCCCGCAACCAACCACCCTGATTGCAACCCGGAGCGTTGAGGGTGAGGTTAACCTGATGATGGCGTCCTGGGTAGGGATCGTCAGTAAAACCCCGCCTACCATTGCGGTCTCCCTGAATCGAGATCGTCATACCTATGCCAACATCAAGGCCAGTGGAACCTTTTCGGTTAACGTGGTCCCTTCCCGAATGGCAGAGGCTGCAGATGCTTGTGGGCTGGCTTCGGGCAAGAAGGTTGATAAACAAAAGCTGACGGCTCTACAGGTTTCTTCCGGAACGCTCGAAGGTGTTTCTCTGGTTGATGAGTCACCACTCAACGTCGAATGTCGCTACGTTAGCGAAGTTGAACTGGGTGACTATCGCCTTGTCTTAGGGGAAATCGTTGAAATTCATGCCTGTGAGGAAGCCTTCAACGAGGAGGGTAAGGCGGATGTGAAAGTCTTTGATCCACTCGTTTACCTTGGCGGCATGCGTGAATATTGGTCGTTGGGCGAAAAAGAAGCCAACGCCTATAGTGCCGGACTCGCTTTGCTCAACAAGGATTAGCTCTTCGCGGGACGGCTTTTAAGCCCTTTGAGTAAATCACACTAGACACCCTTAATGGCCTATGCTATAGAATAATCGCTTTTTCAGAACGCTGTTTTCATAGCCCGGAACTTGTGCCGGAGCTGCACTAAAAGCTGGTTAAACGACATACCGCCTGGATCGATGAGACTGGGACGGCAGTAGTAGTAAGGAACACGATCGGTGCCTGCACCGTGACATGCGACTGCCTTCCGTACGGACTCGGGGGGCTTTTTTCGTTTTTGATATGATTTCAGGAGGTTAACACCCTTGAGTGAAACAACTAAAAAGACAATGACAGTTCTTTCTCTGCAGGCCATGAAGGCCCGTGGCGAGAAGATTACGGTGCTGACTGCTTACGATTATCCCTTTGCACGAATCATGGATCAGGCCGGGGTTGATGTCATCCTGGTTGGTGATTCCGCGGGCTCCGTGTTCGCCGGTTATGATAACACTCTGCCGGTCACCATGGACGAGATGATCTACCATACCCGCGCTGTGGTTCGTGGAACCGGTCAGGCTCTGGTTGTTGCCGATATGCCTTTCATGTCTTACCAGATCGATTTAGCTGATGCACGTCGTAATGCCGGACGACTGATCAAGGAAGGCGGTGCTCATGCAGTCAAGCTTGAAGGTGGCGTCAACGTCGCCGAGACGATCAGGTCAATAGTCGCTATGGATGTCCCGGTGGTTGCGCATATCGGTTTGACGCCACAGTCGATTCACCGCATGGGAGGTTTTCGTGTTCAGGGTCGTGAAGAGGCCCAGGCAACTCAGCTGCTGGCGGATGCCCGTGCGGTTGCCGATGCCGGTGCTTGCGCTGTAGTTCTCGAAGGGATTCCCGCAGAGCTCGCCAAAGAGATCTCAGCAGAGTTGACGATTCCGACGATTGGCATCGGTGCCGGGGTCGATTGTGACGGTCAGGTTCTGGTGATTCACGATATCCTCGGCCTCTGCGAGAA
>SBFN01000064.1 GCA_006226895.1 Deltaproteobacteria bacterium
CCCATCCTTTTGAACTAGAGTTTTTCCAGAGAAAAGCTCCCCGGAGTTATTTGGTCTTGGTCCTGACCTTGTCACCACGATAGAGGGGCAGGTTGGTAGTGCGGGTAATCAGCGCCTCGGCAAAGCCCTTGCGAACTTCAAGAACGATGGCATCTCCCAGGTCGATGTCAGGAAGTTCCAGAACCTTCGTCTTGTCTGCCTGCTCAGTCGCTTCACGCTTACGGTAAAGATCCAGTTCATGACCGACCTGAAGGCCCTCCTCTTCTCCTATGTCGAGGAGAATGACTTCCCACTGGCCCAAGGCAATTTTGCCGATATCGTCAGAGACGATATAGCCTTCAACCACCGTGTCGGAGAAAATACGGGGGATCCGGTCGGGGACCTGCTTGTAGGGGCGCAGTTTGGAGCCACGTTTGATCTCACGGGTAGCCGTGATAATTTCGGCGACCGCAACCGATGGTGTCACCTCTTTAATTTCCAGGGTGCCCAGCTGAATTGTTTGAAAACCTATGGCATTTTTCTCGAGTTGGTAACCGAACTTCTTCTCTCTTGCCGGGTGGAAGACTTTTGGTCCCATGGTGATTAACTCGAAGATGTCACCAGGTTTGGTAGCCGACAGATCCGCCATCTCGAGGAAAACCTTGTCGCCAACTGTGACCATGACGCGATTGTCGACGGTGTCAACCAGGGTTCCCAATGACTTCTCTTCTTCGGAGCTTATATAGCTTTGAGCTCCGCCATAGGTGGGAATCAGGAGAATCTCATCCGGGGTGACAACAGCCGCACCAACATCGCTGGTTCCCCCTTCCTCACCCTCTCCGATCGGGATGATTTCGATACGTCCTTTGTAGATCCTCAACTTTTGGCCAGGGTAGATCAGGTGAGGGTTGCCGATATCAGGATTGCTGGACCAGAGGTTCGGCCAGTAATAAGGGTCCTTGATGAAACGTTGGGAAACCCCCCACAAGGTGTCCCCCTGCACGACCGTGTAGATGATCGGTTTTTCCTTGGCAAGGGCTATCCCCGGCAAGATCATAAGCAGTAAGCAGGCTGTCAGAATAATACGTCTGAGATTCATGTTTCCCCCTAGTCGTGGCAAACGTTTTTTAAGGTATCGTCAGTTTCTGGGCTTTTTGGGTGGCAGTGCTCTTCGGATAACGCTGGCCAAGAGTCTCAATGGCTTGGCGGGCCTCATCTGTGGCCCCCAGCTGTAATTGTGCAATCGCTATTTTCAAGAGTGCATCCGGATTTTTCGGAGCACTTTGATATTCGCTGAGGACGCGCTCAAATTCCTGAATTGCCAGGGGGTACTGCTGCTGGTTGAAATAACAGTCGCCGAGCCAGAACTGGGCATTGCTGGCATAGCTGTTGTTGGGGTAACGTTGCAGGAAGGTTGCGAAGCCATGAATTGCTGTCTGGTAGTGACCGGAAGCGTAGTCACCGAAGGCCTGCAGGTAAACTTCTGTCGGTGACCCTTCACCCTGAAGCTGGGTTGAGGCCTCCCCAGTGGGTTGGGGGGCTCTGCCGGGCTGGTAATCTCCCGATACCGTTTGCGGCGTGCGGCCAAGGCGCTCGAGCTCGTTGTTCTGAAGCTGTAGCTGGTCTTCCAGCTCAGCAACCTTGCGTGACAGTTCTTTGATCACCTGCTCCTGGCTGTTCAACGAGGCGTGCACCCTGCGCATCTCGAGGGTCAGGTTGCTGGAGGCTGGCACTGTGGTCGGTGGCGCACACGCAGAGAGCAAGAGGGTGACTGCCGCCACAGTAAATATTCTGTAAATAAGGGTTGTCATGTCATTTATTTAGTTGCAGTTAGAATTGAAATTCCCTAAAAATTATAGGCTTTTTCGGCCCTTGTCAAGCATCATGGCGACTGGCCTTGCTTCTCTGCTTTGCATGAAATATGCCCCGATATGTTAGAGTGGTCAGTGATTGACATTTTCTGGAGGTCCCTTTGATAGTTCCTGAACTCCTGGCTCCGGCCGGAAACCTTGAAAAATTGAAGACTGCTCTGCGCTTCGGCGCCGATGCAGTTTACTGTGGAATCGAACAATTCAGCTTGCGCGCCCTGGCCGGGAACCTGACTCTGCAAGAGCTCTCCCAGGGGTGTGAAATTGCGCATTCTCAGGGGAAAAAGCTCTACCTGACGCTGAATGTTTTTCTTCGTCCCGGTGAAGAGATTGCCGCCCGTGAGCTTTTGGAAACTTTGCGGCCAATCCCGGTTGATGCCTATATTCTATCCGACCCCGGTATGCTCCACCTTGTGCACCAGGTTGACCCGGAAAGAGAGGTGCATCTTTCTACGCAGGCCAACACCACCAATGCTCTGGCGGCGCATTTTTGGCAGTCGCAGGGCGTTAAACGACTGAACCTGGCCAGAGAACTGAGTTTAAAGGAAATCTCTGCCGTCGGAGCTTCGGCAGAGATGGAGCTCGAAGTCTTCGTGCACGGGGCCATGTGCATGGCTTACTCCGGACGCTGCCTTTTGTCAGCAGGGATGTCGGGGAGAAGTGCCAACAGCGGCAGCTGCAGTCATCCCTGCCGCTGGCAGTACTCTTTGCAGGAGGAGATGCGTCCGGGAGAGTATTACCCTGTTGAGGAAGATGAACGCGGTACTTATATCTTCAACAGTAAAGATCTTTGTCTGATCGATCATCTGCCGGAACTGATTGAGGCGGGTGTTGACAGCCTGAAGATCGAAGGTCGCATGAAGAGTCTTTACTATGTGGCCGCTGTCACCCGGGTCTATCGGGCCGCATTGGATGCCTGGCGCGATGAGCCGAAAAGTTATCAGACTGACCCCCAATGGCAAAGAGAACTCGAAGCGGTCAGTCACCGCCCTTACGGGACCGGCTTTCTCTTTGGCCAGGAGGAGGCCTTTGTCAACACGGCGGACAGCCATTATCTGCGTGATTGTGATTTCGTCGGCCTGGTCAAGGAGCGACTTGAGTCCGGAGACTGGCTGGTGGAAGGTCGAAATCGCTTTCAGACGGGAGACCGGATCGAACTGATCGGGCCGGAGATGCGCCAGTCTGAACTGATTTTTGCGGAAGCGACCGATAAAGCTGGCGGGATTGTTACGACGGTGCAGCCGAATGCTCTTGTGCAGATGGCCTTGCCTGAAGGCACCCATCCTGGAGATTTCCTGCGTCGTTGGCGTTAACTTGATTCATGCCTGCCATATCTGCCTGGTGCGGACATCGCAACAGGTGAGCTGCCGGCCATAAACACAACCGGTATCAAGGCCCAGCCGTGTCTCCGCTATAAAGGGCGCCTTCAGTGGGGTGTGACCATAGATCACAGTTTTGCCCCAGTCGTAGTCAGAATTGATGAACTCGCGCCGTATCCAGAGCAGGTCGCTGCTGTCCTGATTTGCCAGGGCGACACCGGGGCGCAGGCCAGCATGGACGAAAATGTAATCATTCGTTTCGTAAACGTCTCTGAGTGAGTTAATGAAGTTGCGGTGTGACTCCGGGATTGGCCACATCCCAGCCTGCTGGTAGCTGTCTAAAGTATTCGTGCCACCGTTGATGAGAAAAGCCGTTGGATCGCGCCCCTCAAGGTAATCGCTAAACATCTGCTCATGGTTGCCGCGCAGGAACACCGTTGACGGGAAGGTGTTGCCAAACTCGAGCAGATAATCGATCACGCCAAAACTGGCAGGTCCTCGATCAACGTAATCCCCCAGGAAGACA
>SBFN01000106.1 GCA_006226895.1 Deltaproteobacteria bacterium
GTCCGTAGTGCCACCCTGACTCGTGACTGGCGTGTTGTTGGTATTGAGGACGGTTTTGATGGCCCCGTTGGCACACCTCGTTGGCGAGAGCTGACACTCGCCTCTGTACGAGGCATACTGCCATGCGGAGGCACGATCCTGGGGACCAGCAATCGCGGGAACCCTCTGGCTTACCCTGTTGAAGAGAAGGGTGAAACCCGCCTTGTGGATCTCTCTGACGAAGTCGTTAAAAATTTCCACGATCTTGGCGTCGAGGCGCTGATTGCCGTTGGTGGTGACGGGACCCTGAAAATTGCCAGGGCCTTGCAGGAGAAGGGGGTGCCGATGGTCGGTGTGCCAAAAACGATCGATAATGATCTGCGTGGCACCGATGTTACGTTCGGATATAACACCGCTGTGAATATCGTCACCGAAGCCCTGGATCGTCTCCACAGTACCGCCGAGAGTCACCAGCGGGTCATGGTGGTTGAGGTCATGGGCCGTGATGCCGGTTGGATAGGCTTGGAGGCCGGTCTGGCAGGCTCTGCAGATGTTATTCTGATTCCCGAGATTCCTTTCGACATGTCTGCCGTTTGTGATGCTATCGAGGCACGCAAGGCCCGTGGCAGCAAATTTTCGATTGTGGTCGCGGCCGAAGGGGCTTTCCCGATGGCCGGGCAAAAAGTTGTTCAACTGACCGGTGCTGAAAACCTGGGTGTTGAACGCCTCGGTGGCGTCGGAGCCTTTGTCGCTGACGAAATCTCCCGTCGTTTGCAGGTTGAAACACGGGTTGTTGTTTTGGGTCACGTTCAACGTGGAGGGACGCCTTCACCGTTTGACCGGATTCTTGGTTCGCGTTTTGGTGTCAAAGCTGTTGAGTTGATCGAACAGAATCGTTTTGGACGTATGGTCTCTTTGCAGGGCCGTCAAGTTTCTGATGTCGATATTATTGATGCGGTCGATTCACTTAACCGCGTAGAACCAGAGGGTGATCTGGTTCGCACTGCAGAAGCTCTGGGCATTATGCTCGGGCGCGCAGGTGCTTAGGTTTCTGGAGGGTGGAGTGGAAGTAACGGACATATTGAATGGCCGCAGCGGAAAGCGCGATGTCGCCTATGCCGCTTGCGGCATGCTGCTCGGTGTCATGGCTCCGATCGGCTGGATTATCCTGCGATTGATCTTGTTCTGGGATGATAGCCAATCTCTCTCTGGCCAGGTTATGCAGGATATCACGGGAACTGAACAGAGTCGGTACATGTATAGCTACATGTGTGGTGGCACAATGATGGTCCTCGGTTTATTCGGGTTCTTTATTGGCAGGGCCTCCCAGCAGATTCATGACAGGGCTCTAAAGCTGGATATTCTAAATCGTGAAGTTGCCGAGCAGAAAGCTTCGTTCGAGCAACGCTTTACCGATCTCGACCGCAGCATCAAGAACTTCCATATTATCAATACTGACCTGCAAAAAAGTGTTGAGCGTCAGGAAATCCTGCGCCTTTCGGCTGAGGGGTTGCACGAAGTCATCGGCTTTGATCGTGCTAATGTCCTGATGGTCGATAACGCAGGACAGCAACTTTACTTTGCCGCCAGCAGGGGGGAAGGCCTCGACGAAGCCGATGTCAAGATCCGGCTGCCTCTTGATGAACGGGCTGGCTGCTTGTACAAGTCAATCCTTGATCGGCAGGTGATGTTGATTGATGATATTACCAAGATGCCTGAGGAGTACCACCTGCAGCCACCGTGTGATGCTGTGCCGCAATTGCGCTCACGGAACTTTATCCTCTGTCCAATCATTGTTCGTGAGGAGGCCGTTGGTCTGATTGCCGTTGATAACAAGTTTAAAAAGATCAAGCTCTCCGACACCGATGTTGATACGGTCAAGCTGTTCGCCGACCAGGTCTCCTCGTCGATGATGCGTATCAACTTGCTCGATGCTGTTGAAGCACTGACTCAGCAGTTACAACACACCTTTGATGAATTTCTTAAGTATCGTGATGAACATGCTGAACTCATAACCTCTTTGCGTTTAGCGGCTTCCTCTACCACAACTGCCACAGCGGATATCTCCGGCGGTGCCGGCGTGATTCAGGAGTCGGTTAACTCGACACGTTCCGCTGTCGGTCAGATCTCCGTTTCAATCGATCAGGTTTCTGACAATCTCAAGTCCCTTAACGAGTTTATGGAAAGCTCAATTGCCTCCATGACCGAGATTCAATACACCGTAAGCGCTGTCGAAGAGAGCAGTGTTCGTTCTCATACCATGTCGGAAACAGTCAAGGAACGTGCTGAACACGGGGTTGAAACCGTTGAACAGGTTCTGGATGGCATGCGCGGAATTGTTTCTGCGGTTGAACAGGCTGAGGGGACAATCAATGATCTCTCTCTCAAGGGCGAGGAGGTCGGCACAATTACCTCCGTCGTTACAGATCTGACGCAAAAAACCAGCCTGCTGGCTTTAAACGCGGCCATCATCGCAGCCCAGGCCGGTGAACATGGACGTTCTTTTGCGGTTGTTGCTGATGAAGTCAGAAGCCTCGCTCAAGAAGCCGCTTCTTCAACAGATCAGATTAATCAGATTATCGAAGAGATTCAGACATATACAAAAGATACCGTTGACCATATTCGTAGCACGCACAGACTGGTCAAAGTTGGCATGGAGCAGGGTGAAGAGATGTCAGCCGTCCTGTCCCAGATCCTGGGCAGCTCTCAGCAGGCCATGGAAATGGCTCACGATATCAGAAAGTCGACGCAGGAAATCTCTCAATCTGTTATCGGAGTGAGTAACTCGGTTGAAGAGCTGGGTGAAATGTCTTCCCAGGTTTCCAGGGCATCACGAGAAGAGGCCAATGGGGCTAAAAGTATCGTCTCTGCTGTCGAGGAAGTACAGACCATGTCCGATGATATGGTGAAAGCGACCTCCCGTCAGGCTGATAATACGCGACAGATCGAGAGCTCGGTCGATCGTGTGAGTGGCATGGCGCAACGTATTTTTGACGAGATGGACCAGCGTCGCAGTGGCAGTCTTCAGGTTATTGAAGATCTAAGGCGGTTGAAAGAGAAGACGGCTTAGTCGCCGTTTAAATATTAACTATCATCACTTTGATAAACATAAGGCGAGACCATAATTTTATGGTTTAGATTGTTGACAAACCTCACATCGAATTGATGTGGGGTTTGTTCTTTTCTGTCTAACGGGTTAAGTCTTTTTGTGTGTTGTATCGGCAGTCTCAGCCCAACAGATCGTTAATCTGTTGGGCTGTTTGTTTTCATGTTTTTGACTTTGATCTTGATTATCCTCTTCCCGTTGAGTGCCGCCGAACAGAATGAAATTAATCCGGAAAACGAAGAAAAACTGTTTGAGCGATAGCGAGTTTTTTTCTTCGCGGATTGATTTTATGGTGTGAGGGTACCCGTAATTGCCGCAGGTAATTACGGGCAAACGGAGGGCGTGTTTCTTTGCTCACTTTCTTTCGCACGAGCAAAGAAAGTGAGGCGGCAGCCGGCCGCAACCGGCACCACTGCAATCGATTGTAAAGCACTGTTACTCAATGCTGCTCTACTTTACAAGACAAGGGAGATTCGCAAACAAACAGCCCATCTCAATCAGCGAAAAGACTTAAAGCCAAACCCAGGGGTTGCGCCCCCTGCCGTCGCCTTACTCTTTTTGCTCGCACAAAATGAGTAAGCAGAAAAATGCGCCCCAATGCCTTGC
>SBFN01000257.1 GCA_006226895.1 Deltaproteobacteria bacterium
CACCAGGCCTCCGGCCATTAACAAGAGCGCGCCGCGAAAGCCAAGCCAGGTGAGCAGCACCCCGCCGAGGAAGAACCCGGCTCCTTTAAGGGCGTTCTTAGACCCGGTCAGGAGTGCGACCCATCTGAACAGTGTGGACTCGGCATCGGCAGGGACCAGCTGCTTGATTGCACTTTTAGAGCTCATCTTGGTCAGATCTTTGGCGATGCCGGAGAGGGCCTGGGAAGCCATGACATAAGTCACAGAAAAAGCTGTAGACCAGCTCTGGTCGAGCAGGGCAAGCATCACCAGGGCGGCAGCCTGCAGGCTTAGCCCGGCAAACAGGGTGCTCTTCAAGCCGAAGTGACTGCCGAGCCAGCCGCCGATCAGGTTGGTGATAACGCCAAAAAATTCGTAAAGGAGAAAGAGCAGGGCGATCTGGGTCGGTGTGTAACCGAGTTGATGGAAATGCAAAAGGACCAGCATGCGCAGAGCGCCGTCGGTCAGAGTGAAGCCCCAGTAGGCTCCGGTTACCAGAGAGTAGTTGCGCAGATCATTCATGCTTGCGGGTTATTTCTTGAAATCCGTCATTCGAGGGCTCGGGCTACTTTGCTGCAGAGTTCCATCATGCGGTGGACATAGCCCATCTCGTTGTCGTACCAGATTAACAGCTTAAGCTGCGTGTCATCAACGACCATGGTTGACAGGGCATCGACAATCGCCGAACGCGGGTCACTCTTGAAATCGACGGAGACCAGCGGACGCTCTTCGACGCCGAGTATGCCCTGCAGCTCAGCTTTCTCTGCTTCGCGGAAGAGTTGATTGATCTGCTCACCGGTGACCTGTTCCTGCATCTCGAAAACAGCATCAGTGATCGAGGCGTTCAAGAGGGGAACACGCACGGCATGGCCGTTGAGCTTGCCCTTAAGCTCGGGGTAGATCAGGGTGATCGCTGTCGCCGAGCCGGTGGTGGTCGGGATCAGGGAGAGACTGGCAGCGCGGGCGCGGCGCAGGTCTTTGTGGGGTGCATCGACAATCGTCTGGGTGTTGGTCTGGTCATGGATGGTGGTGATCACACCGTGGGCGATGCCGATCTGTTCGTGCAATACCTTGACCACCGGAGCCAGGCAGTTGGTTGTGCAGGATGCCGCGGTCAGCAGATGGTGCTGGTCAGTCTGGTAGAGGCCGTCATTGACGCCCATAACCACATTAAGGGCGCCCGATTTCACCGGGGCCGCCACGATCACCTTGCGCGCACCATTTTCGAAATGCGGGGCCAACTCTTGTGTGGTGCGAAAAGCTCCCGAGGCTTCGATGACGATATCAACCTCGTGAGCCTCCCAGTTGATCTCAGAAGGACTTACACACTCACTGAAGCTGATTTCCTGGCCGTCAACCTGAATCGCCTCTTCCGTATACTGAATGTCACGCCGCCAACGGCCGTGGACAGAATCGAACTCGAGGAGGTGCGCTGCCGTTCGTGGCCCACCTGCAATCTCATTGATATGAACAATATCGTAGTCAGGACAATCGAGTGCCACTCTTAACGCCAAACGGCCCATGCGGCCAAAGCCGTTGATGCCAACTCTTATACTCATGGATTTCTTTCGTTATTGTTGATTTGTTCGTAAAGAGCAATTTGCTCGGCTATGGAGAGCTTCTGGCTACAGCTTCTGGAGGGCTTCAGACAGAGGCGGCAGCGATCATCCGAACACCATTGGCAGCAGCTGCAGTCCGGACAGGGGTTTTTTTTCTCACGTGATTCCATCCCTGTATTTTACGGCTTTTGCATCAAGTGGCACAAGCCCTCGACTTTTTAACAGCTTGCCGCGCTGACGGTAAAGATATCCTGCTTCACAAAGTTCCGCAAGCAGCAGTAGGAAAATGGCCACGGCGACGCCTGGGAGAGGAAGGATCTGAAGTGTGACGACTGGCCAGAAAGCAACCATCAGCAGGGCTTTGTAGAGGGTTGAATAGCCCAGTCGCGCGGTGAGATGTGCACCGGCAAACCAACCCCGTAAAAGGTTGGCGGCACCGTAAAGAACCGGGAAAAGGGCGCAGGCGGTCAAGGGCCAGGTGATGTACTCTTGCATGGCTGCGTCCAGGCCCATGACAGTGCCGAGGATGGGGCCATTCAATGGCCAGGCAAGCAGCAGCATGACCAAAGCCATGCCGCCGCTGACTTTTAGAAAAAAATGCGTCAGGGTTTGACTGTCTTCCTCTTTGCGTACCAGCGTCAGATAAGCCTGCTGCAGGTTGCGCATCGGTCCGGCCAGGAGAAAGAGGAAACCCCGGATCACACCAAAGGCTGCCAGGGCGAGAGTGCCGTCGGGGAGCCGGCTTATGATGGCGTTGATAACTAACGGCACTGTTTGTTGCAGGCCCGATGAGTAGGCGAGGGGGAGCCCATAGCGCAGGATCTCAACAAAGCAACTTTCGTCATCAGTTTCAGCGGGGAGCTTTACCCGCCAGGCGAAGAATCCGATAACCAGGGTTTCTGTGCCAACGCAACCGAGCAAGGCGAAGGCCGCAACCTGAGTGCCTGTGAACCACAGCTGGCCGATCCAGAGATAGGCAAAGAGCATGATGATGCGCACCGCCGTGGCAAAAGAAACCAGGCCGGTTCGGCGGGCACGAATCACCAGCCCCTGAAAGAGGCCGCGCAAGCCGGTTATAAAGGGCAGGAAAACCAGTAAGGCCAGAGTGTCCCGGGCACCTTCTGCGACCTCGGGGGCAACACCGAGAAGGTGCTCAAGGATGAAGGTGCCGACCGGGCTGAAGGCAAGCAGGGCGAGCAGGATAGAGACCCAGGTGGCGATCAGGAAGACGAACAGGGTCATGCCGACGAGAGATTTGCGGCCGCGCACCATGGCAATGGTAATCGTATGGTTCTGGTAAGATGGCGAGGCGACAAAGAGGTGCAAAACCATGGCGACCGAGAATCCGGCCAGAACCACGACAGCATTATCCAGGCGTGCCAATCCGGCGTTGATGATCGAGTGGGAAACGCTCATCAACTGGACGTTGAGCAGCAGGGGAAAAAAGAAGAGGGCAACGTCCTTCTGGGTCAGGTGGACATCTCTCAAGAGGGCTCGCCTGATGGAAACACGAGAGGCAGGTCGGTGACCTGGTCGGCCTGGAAGTCAGCTTGCAGGCCATCGTCGTGGCCGAGTCCCCAGTGGCAGAAGCACGATTTGACCTTGGCGGCCTGTGCGGCGCGCAGGTCGACGTGATGATCGCCGAGCAGAACGGTTCGTTCCGGATCACAGTCAAGCAGCTTCAGGGCATGATGAACCATATCGGGATGCGGTTTTCGCTGCAGGGCAAGCTCAGCTCCTATGACATGCAGAAAGAATGGTGATAGACCTAGGCGTTCGACGAGGATCTCGGCAAGGTGTTGTGGCTTGTTGGTGACCACCGCCATCGGTTTGTCTTTATGCATGGCGAGGAACTCCATGATGCCGGGGTAAATGACCGTCTCGTCGGTCAAATGCTCGGTGTAAATCTCCATGAAACGTTTGCGCCGGTTTTGGTTGAACAGCTCTTCAGGTAGCGCCCTCTGCAGCAACAGGCCAACGCCGTCGCCGACATAACCACGGACCTGGTCGCTGGTGACGGCTGGCAGGTCAAGTTCTTCTCGCAGCAGATTAATCGCCTTGGTCAGATCGGGGATGGAATCGACCAGAGTACCGTCGAG
>SBFN01000242.1 GCA_006226895.1 Deltaproteobacteria bacterium
CCGATGGCAATGCCGATATCGGCCTGAGCCAAAGCCGGAGCATCGTTGATACCATCTCCGACCATAGCGGTTACCCGGTTCTTCTGCTGGTAACGCTTGACCACGTCGAGTTTGTCAGCGGGCAGGACTTCGGCTTCAACACGGTCAAGACCAAGCTGGGCAGCCACTGCATCAGCGACAGACTGCCGGTCCCCAGTGATCATGACTGTCTCCAGTCCGAGCTGACGTAATCGTGTGATGGTTTCTACAGCTCCGCCCTTAATCGTGTCAGCCAGAGCAAGGGCCCCTATAGCTCGACCATCTATGGCAACATAAACAACCGACTTGCCCTCCCCGGCCCACGCATTGACCTGGCGGTCAAAAGCTGAAACAGAAACGGATTCACGCTCCATCAGGCGATAATTCCCGGCTAAAGCCTGCGCCGATTGGAGCTTGCAGACAAGACCATACCCACCCACTTCTTCAACGTCAGCCACGGAGAGAAGGGGGACAGCTTGTTCTACGGCGGACTGAACGACTGCGCGGGCAAGCGGATGATTGCTCGCCGACTCAATACTGGCAACAAGCTGAAGTAACTCGGTTTCACTGACACCCTCAACACAGAGCAGATCAGTGACAGAGAAAGTTCCCGTGGTCAGGGTGCCGGTCTTATCGAGCAGGACCACCTGCAAACGTGAGATATGTTCCAAAGTCGACGCTTTTTTGAAGAGAATTCCGGCAGACAGACCAATGGAACTGCCAACCATAATGGCTGTGGGCGTCGCCAGTCCGAGAGCGCAGGGGCAGGCAATCACCAGGACCGAGATAGCCATTTTGAATGCAAAGAGAAAGTCGGCTCCGGCCAGACCGTACCAGCCCAGGAAAGTCAGCAGAGAGATCGCGACCACAGCAGGCACAAACCAGCCTGACACGGCATCGGCCAGCCTCTGGATCGGGGCTTTGTCGCTCTGGGCCTCTTCAACCATGCGCACAATTTGCGCCAGCACCGTCTCGCTGCCCACCCGGGTCGCCTCGACAATCAGTCTGCCATTGATGTTGATCGTTGCTCCGCTAACCTCATCTCCCGCAGCTTTTTCAACCGGGAGGGATTCACCCGTTAGCAAAGATTCATCGACAGACGATGAACCGCTAATGATCGTGCCATCGACCGGAATTTTCTCACCGGGGCGCACCACGACCCGATCAGCGACCTTGATTCGACTGGCAGAAACATCCTCTTCTTTATCTCCCACCAGCAAAAGGGCTCGGTCTGCCTGTAAATGCAGTAAAGACTTCAGCGCCTTGCTGGCCTTCCCCTTTGCCCGGGCTTCCAGCCATTTACCAAACCGGATAAAGGTAATCAGCATAGCGCTGGTTTCAAAAAAAACGTCCCCGGAGAGACCGAAGGTATTAAAGAGAGCCAGTAACGAGTAACCATAGGCAGCGGTAATCCCCATAGCGACCAGCACATCCATATTGCTGGAAAGGTTTTTCAGGGATTTCCAGGCACTGCGATAAAAAGTCAAACCAGCGCTGAACTGGATGATGGTAGACAAAGCGAAGATGAGATAGATGGTTCTGTCGCCAAAAGGCGCGAACCACATCAGGGGCATGATCGGCAGAGACAAGACGGCTGAGACGATCAACCAAAAAAGCTGCGTTTGGCCTTCTTTTGAATCAACTTGCTCTACAGTCGCTGCACGGTAACCCAGATCATCCACCCTGGCGATCAGGTCTCTTACCTGCAGCTGAATGGGATCATAGACAACCGAGAGTTTTTCTGCGGCAAAATTAACCGTGGCAGAGAGAACTCCGGGAAGTTTGGCAACACCCTTTTCGATCGTTTGCGCGCAATTGGCACACGTCATCCCCTGCACGACAAAAGTAACGCTGCTGGACGATGCCAAGCTCGGAGAAAGTGAACTTCTCCGGCCCTCCGCCGCTTCAGGGTCGTCCTTATCAACAGGTTCGGTGACCTCGAATCCGCTGGCTATGACGACTTGCAGCAAAAGCTCACGATCCGGCCCTCCTGAAACGACCTGCACCCTGCCCTGCTTCTCCGCCAAAGAGACACTGACGCCTACCACGCCATCAACAGCCTGCAAAGAAGCCGTCACCTTGGCGACGCATTTTTGACAGCTCATACCGTAGATAGGGATTTTGATTTCAGTCGGCGTCAACAATCAAACCTCTGGCTTTATTGAACCTGCGTCGGGTTTCCAGAGCCTTGCCAGCAGAGCAGTCAGAAGGACAGCAAGAGCAAGACGTAAGCCGAGCATCATCACCGCGTCACCGCCAAGCACAACAAAGATCAACACGTCTTCGATGACAGCGTGACATGTGGCCAAAAACAGCCCGGTCAGGAAAAGTTCGCGGCGGCTCATCTGTCCAGCCGCAGCAGAACGGATGATAATGCCGGCACCGTAAGCGATACCGAGAAAGATTCCGGTAAAAAGGGGCAGAATGGCTGAACGTCCCAGGCCAAGGCCACGCATAACCGGTTCGGTTCGTGAGCCCAGAGTGCGAAAGACCTTGGCGTAACGCAACACCTCAAAAACCACCACCAGCGGCACGACGATGAGGACCAGCTTCCCGCAAAGCATCAAGGCTCCGAGAAGGGCATCCCAAAAGATCGTCATCCCGCCACCCCCAAAGCCTGCATCCCGAGCATCAGCCAACCGGCGATAGCGGCCAACAGGATGCGGAAGAAGGTCAGGACTCCGCCTCGAGCGCCGGTGCTGCTGAGGACGCCACCTTCGAGGACCAGGTTGTGGGCGATGCCCATCATGACGCCACACTGGGTCACCTGCCATGGCGTCAGATCCAGAGGAGCGAGGACAGCAATTGCTGCGTAAAGGTTGACCAGAGCTCCGGCTATAAAAGCAAACGCGGTTGCGCCAGGCAGACCGAACAGGCTCATAAGCGGCGCACACCAGGTCCCGAGACTGTCAATCAAACCATAGGCTTTACACATGTCCACAACGATATAGAGCGGCAGCACAAATTTGATCATTTTGAAAACAGTCAAAAAACCTTCAACCACTCCGCAGCGGACCCGTTGTAGAATGGGGGGGATCTGTTCTTCCCCAGTTATTTCCATGTTTTGCTCACTCTTAAGTGTAGTTGACATATCAATTTCTCAGACCTATAGTGACGCCCATGAGAGCAATTTTCCTCGCAGACGCGCACCTTTGCAAGCCCTCCGATCCGAATTACCGAGCGATGCTGGCCTTCCTTGAAGAGCAGTGTGGTAAAACGGACCTGCTGGTTCTGCTTGGCGACATCTTCGAATTCTGGATCGGCAAGGCAAGCGTGGTCGACGCTTACGCGCCCATCATCGATCTGCTTGAGCGGATGCACCAGCAAGGCACAAAGCTGGTTTATGTAGAAGGCAACCACGACTTCCACCTGGGCCCTGTCTTTAGCGATCGGTTAGCTTGTCAGGTTCTCCCTGAAGGCGGCAGTATTGAGCTTGACGGCAACAAAGTCTTCCTCGCGCACGGCGATCTTGCCAATCCCGAGGACAAAAGCTATCGCCGCCTGCGCGCCTTTCTCCGCAGCGGGCTGATACGTATCCTGCTTCGTCTCGCACCAAACAGCCTGACCATGGCGATAGCGACCCGGGGCAGCTACAACAGCCGGAAGAATGCCGGGGCAAGACGCAACCGCTGGCCGGCCCGGGAAATCTT
>SBFN01000238.1 GCA_006226895.1 Deltaproteobacteria bacterium
TTGCTCGCCGTGAGAACAATCTGAATACGCCGATTCAGGGCTCGTCCCTGCGCCGTTCCGTTGCTGGCGACCGGGCGGTACTCGCCATAGCCGACTGCGGAGAGCCTTTCTCCGGAGATGGCTGCCTTCTCCTGCAGGAAATGCAGGACCGTGGTCGCTCTTGCCGTGGAGAGCTCCCAGTTGCTCGGGAACTTTTGAGCGAGAGTGCCGCTGATCGGTACGTTGTCGGTATGACCTTCGACCTGGATGTCCTTGTCGGCGGCAACTTTAAGGATGTCGCCGATCTGTTGCAGGACACTGATTCCTGCGGGTTTGAGCACGGCCTTACCAGAATCGAAAAGGATTTTGTCGACCACGTTAACAGTCAGTTTACCCTTGAGCTCGGAGATTTTAACCTCACCACGCTGGATCTCTTCTTCGAGTTTTCCAACCAGTTCATCGTAGGTGCCCTGCACCTCTGCAAGCCGGGCTTCGCGTTCCAGGCGCTCTATTTCCAGTTGCTGTTGTAACTCACTGCTCCCTTCGGTCAGTCGATCGATCTCCTGACGCATCTCGGCCATGGCGGCCCCGGCTTCGGCGCTGCGGCTGGCCAGAACCTTCTCCACCCGGTCCAGGTCAGCACGTGCCCGCATAAGGTCTTCCTGGAGGCGTTTGTTGCGCTCGATGGCCTCAAGCAAGCGCTGGTTCAGGCTGTCATTGCGATCAACCAACTGGTTTTTGTCTTCTTTCAGATTCTCGTAATCGCCTTCAAGGCCCCTGATAACCGATTGGAGATATTGGTTCTCGTCCAGCTTCTGCTGGTGTTCGGTTTGACTGACGCATGCTGAGAGTGTTGCGACCATCACCAGAAACAGACTGAATTTGAAGTAAAATTTCACGAGCAGCTCCTTAGGGTTGTATAGAAATCTGCAAATTTTCTACAGCGCCCATTGTTGGCGATTTCAAGATAAATGTAAAGCTTGGAAATAGGCATGGTTACAGGCTTTTCAGTTGCTTGTAAAAGTTTCAATATGTTATAAAAATACACCTTAATGTTAAATCGTGCCATTCAGAGTTTCCGCGAGGAGACGAAGACGTTTCATCTATGGAGACCGGCTGGAAACATAATTTATGAACTCATTTATACTCGATCCTATTCTACGTCGTGCTCTTGAAGAAGATATCGGCACCGGGGATGTCACCACGCTGGCAACGATAGAGCCTGGTACGCAGGCAAGCGCTGAACTGGTCGCCAAAGAAGATTTCGTTCTGGCCGGCATTGATGTTGCGCAACGGGTCTTTCAGCTGCTTTCTAAAGAGACTGCATTTGAAAAACTTATGAACGACGGCCAATCGGTAAAACGCGGCGATGTGCTGGCCTGGATTAAAGGTGATGCCTCAGTTCTTCTGCAAGGCGAGCGTGTTGCGTTAAACCTTCTGCAGCGGATGTGCGGTGTTGCCACTCTCACCGCCGCCTTTGCGAAAGAGGTTGAAGGAACCCGCGCGGTGGTTGTGGATACGCGGAAAACTACACCAGGATTACGGATTCTGGAAAAGTACTCGGTACGCATGGGGGGTGGTGGTAATCACCGCATGGCTCTTTATGATGCTGTCCTGATCAAGGAAAACCATGTCGCCGCTGCCGGGGGAATCACTGCCGCGGTCAGTCGCGCTCAGCAGCGTGTGCCGCACACCCAGAAAATCGAAGTCGAGGTTCGCAATCAGGAAGAGGTGGCAGAAGCGCTGGCTGTTGGTGCAGACATTCTACTCCTCGACAACATGTCTCTAGACGAATTGTCTGCGGCCGTCGAGCTGGTTGGCGATCGCGCCATCACGGAAGCCTCTGGGGGGGTCAACCTGGAAAGTGTCCGGGCCATTGCCGAGACCGGCGTCCGCTTGATTTCTGTCGGCGCACTGACGCACTCATACCGGTCCGTTGATATCTCCATGTTGTTTACTTAAACATTAGGGCGTGAACCTAACTATTGATGAAAACACCAGCCCCGCGCGAAACCATCCTCTCGCTTTTCCGCCAGACTCCAGACGGTTTTGTCTCTGGTGAAAGGATAAGTGATGAGTTGGGTGTTTCGCGTACGGCGGTCTGGAAGCATATTCGCAACCTTCGCCAGGCAGGTTACCAGATTGAAGCGATTCCTTCACGAGGGTACCAATTGCAGCAGTCTCCCGATGTCCTAATGCCGGAAGCTATTCAGTCCGGTCTCGAATGCCAGCTGATCGGGTCTCGTATCATCTCGCTTGACGAGGCGGATTCCACCAACCTGCAGGCCTGTCGCCTTGGTGATGAAGGGGCCGACGACGGGCTGGTGGTGATTGCTGACCGGCAAAGCTCCGGCAAGGGTCGGATGGGTCGCCAGTGGGAATCACCCGGTGGCGTCAACCTTTACGCCTCGATTTTGCTACGCCCTCCTGTTCTGCCTTTTGAAGCCCCAAAACTGACCTTCCTGTCTGCTGTGGCCGTCTGTCGTGCAATTAAAAACTGTACCGGTTTGCAGCCAACGGTTAAATGGCCCAACGATATCCTCCTGAATGGAGCCAAGGTCGCAGGCCTCCTCAATGAAATGAGCTCTGAGACCGATCAGGTTCATTATGTCGTCCTCGGTATTGGCGTTAACCTGAACATGCGCGCCGAACAGTTCCCGGACGATCTGCGTTACCCTGCCACGTCGCTTGCCATTGCCACCGGCAATGCTGTCTCCCGTTTGGCCTTTACTCGTTCCCTGTTGCAGGAGCTGGACGCTCTTTACCAGCTCTACCTGGAGCAGGGTAGTGCTCCCATTTTTACTGCTTGGACAGAGCTCTGCGACCTGAACGGCAAGCGGGTGCAGGTGGATTGCAATAATCTGTTGATTGAAGGCACCATGGTCGGCCTCGGTGCTGATGGTGCATTGCTGGTTCGAACTTCGGCTGGTAAGATAGAGAGCATTTATGCAGGGGACGTGCGACCGGTTTAGAAGCCGGGGCGAGTGACGCGTGACGGGGAACGAGTGATGAAGCAATTTGTCTGTATTTTGGGTTTTGAATTTTCCGCGTATCGCGTACCGCGTATCGCGTTCCGAGGTTTTTAATGCTACTCGTTATAGATGTCGGCAATACCAATACCGTGCTTGGCCTGTACAAGGGCAAGGAGCTTGCACGCAGTTGGCGCTTAACCACCGATAAGGCGCGGACCGCAGATGAATGGGCGATGGTCGTGCATGAACTGTTCAGCCTCAGCAGCTTGCATTTTCCTGACGTCTCAAATGTTATTATCTCCTGTGTCGTTCCACCATTGCTGAACACTCTGGAGACACTGTGTGATAATTATTTCAAGCTGAAGCCGCTGGTGGTCGGTCCGGGAATCAAGACCGGCATGCCGATTCAGTATGACAACCCCCGGGAGGTTGGTGCCGATCGTATCGTCAATGCGGTGGCCGCCTACGCAAAACAGCAAGCCAGTCTGATCGTGGTGGATTTCGGTACGGCGACAACTTTTGATTACATCTCCTGTCGTGGTGAGTACCAGGGAGGGGCTATCGCTCCGGGCCTGAGTATCTCCGCGGAGGCTTTGTACGAAAGGGCCAGTAAACTGCCCCGCGTTGAAATTGTTTGCCCGCCACAGGTTGTCGCCAAGAACACAGTTAATAGCATGCAGTCCGGTTTGTTCTACGGTTATGTCGGTCTGGTGGATGGTATTGTCGGTCGCATGAAGCAGGAGTCGCGCGAAAAACCCCATGTCATGGCGACCGGGGGGCTGGCGACGCTGATTGCACCATACAGCCAGACCATTGATGAAGTGGATAATAGTCTCACCCTGGAAGGTTTGCGGATCATTTATGAACGCAACCATGTCACTTAGTGGTCATTTAATAATCTGAAAATCATTACGATTATCTGACTATTGGAAATCATGAGGAACATTGAAAGGAGAGATCATGGCAAAGTTCGAGACTGAAAATTTGAGGAATCTGGGTATTGTCGGGCAAGGGGATGCGGGCAAGACCTCCCTGGTCGAAGCTATGTTGTTCAACACCGGGATGACCGATCGCCTGGGTAAAGTTGACGATGGCTCCTCGAACATGGATTTTGAGCCCGAAGAAACCAAGCGCAAGATCACGATTTCATCGAAGCTGCATCATTGCGAATGGAACAACCATGAACTGCATATTGTAGATACTCCCGGATACACCAATTTCCTGCATGATACTCGTGGCTGCATGCGCGTCCTTGGTGGAGCCGTTTTGCTGGTTTCCGCCGTTGACGGTGTCAAGGCTCAAACCCAGACACTCTGGAAGTGGGCTGAAGAGTTTGAGGTCCCTCGCATTGCCTTTGTTAATAAGCTTGATCGAGAGCGTTCTGATTATCTCAAAGCTGTTGATGATATGGAAACGACCCTGGGCTGCCGCCCTGTTGCGGTCAATATGCCGATTGGTGAAGAAGACAACTTTAAAGGGGTTATCGACCTGATAACCATGAAGGCGCGGCTTTTCAAATTCGACGAAAAGGGCACCTATGAGGAAGGTGACATTCCTGAAGAGTATCAGGACGAAGCCGAACGTCTGCACGTGATATTAATGGAGGCTTGTGCCGAAGCTGATGATGAGCTGATGGAAAAATACCTCGAAACCGAGGAGCTCTCCGAAGCAGAGGTTCTGCGTGGTTTGCGTGAGGGAACTCTGACCGGTGTCTTCACCCCGGTTTTCTGCGGCAGCGCTACGGCCAATATCGGGATTCGTCAGTTGCTTGATTATATCGTCCTCTGCATGCCTTCGCCGGTTGATAAAGGAATCCAGTACGGCACCAACCCCAAGAATGATGAGCCGGAGGAGCGCCGGCCTGATCCTAACGAGCCTTTCTCGGCGATGGTCTTCAAGACTGTCAGTGACCCCTTTACTGGCAAATTGAACCTGTTCCGTGTTTACTCAGGAACAGTCAAGTCCGACAGCTCAGTTTTTAACCCCAACAAGGATTGTAACGAGCGCCTTGGTCAGATCCTGTTGCCTGAGGGCAAAAAACAAAAAGCCGTTAGCGAAGCTGTTGCTGGTGATATTGTCGCGGTCGCTAAATTAAAAGAGACCACGACTGGTGACACCTTGTGCGATGCAAATAAACCGATCGTCTACGAATGCCCGATGAGCATGAAGCCGGTCATCTCCTTTGCCCTTGAGGCGAAGAGCAAGGGTGATGAAGAGAAGATTTTCAGCGGACTATCAAAATTGACGGAGGAAGACCCCGCTTTGCAGTTGCAGCGCGATCTTGAAACCAAGGAGATGATCATCTCCGGTATGGGGCAGGTGCATGTCGAGGTTGCGGTTGAGAAGCTTAGGCGCAAGTTCGGCGTTGACGTCCTCCTCAAAGAGCCGAAAGTTCCCTATCGTGAGGCCATCAAAAAATCGGTCGAGCAGTCTTATCGGCACAAGAAACAGTCGGGCGGCAAAGGTCAGTTTGCCGACGTGTCAATCAAGGTCAAGCCCCTTGAGAGGGGCTCTGGTTACGAATTTGTTGATAAGATCGTCGGCGGTGTGATTCCGCGGCAGTTTATCCCCGCTGTCGACAAGGGAATTCAGGAGTCAATAGGCAAGGGGCCTCTGGCCGGATACCCTGTTCAGGATGTTCAGGTCACCCTGTTCGATGGTTCTCACCATTCGGTGGACTCCTCGGAGATGGCCTTCAAAATAGCGGGTTCGATGGCGTTCAAGAAATCGCTTGAAGCTGCGTCTCCGGTTCTCCTTGAACCGGTTATGGAGATGGAGATTACCGTGCCTGACGAATGTGTCGGTGATGTTATCGGCGATATGAACTCCCGTCGTGGTAAAGTCCTTGGTATGGAGCCTCAGGGCAGCAGTCAGTTGGTTAAGGCCCAGGTACCGATGTCGGAAGTTCTGAAGTACGCTCCGGTCCTCCGTTCCATGACCTCTGATCGCGGTCTTTTTACCATGGAATTCACTCATTACGAAGAGGTGCCATCTCATCTGATGGCTAAACTTCTGACAGAACTGAACAAAGAAGATTGATGTCTGCTCGAAAATCATGTTTATCATCAATGATTGGGTAGCAGAACGGGAGGTAGTTTATGGCTGACAAGGATCAGTTCACGTTTGAAGATGAGGATGAGAGTCCTGAAAGCAGTGTAACGAAGAAGGAAGAACTCCAGCAGCCGGATACAGGCGGTGATGAAATCTTCTTTGATACAGAAGAAGGCCTTTCGGGAACCAGTCTCGGTGAGCAGGCGGACACTGAGGAGGCCGACAGAGGCAGCGAAGAATTTTTTTTCGATAATGAAGAGGATGATTCTGAGCCCGAGCAGGATGTTCAGCCTGAATTTGTTACAGCGCATGATGAGGAGGGCAGCTTTTCAGGAGGTGAAGACCTCTTCGGCGATAACTTGAATGCCGGGTTCCCTGAAAGCGAGGAGGACATTGACGACCCTGTCGATTTCGTCCCTGAGCCGCAGGAAAAAAGCGGTGGTTCAAGAAGCCGCACTCTGTTGATGGTGTTGCTGCTGGTCATCGTCGCCGCTGGCGGTGCTTATTATTTCATGGGCCTCGGCAGTTCGACGCCCTCCGTGCCGACCGTTAAAATGCCTGTAGAAACGCCGGCCAAAGCAGTCGCTGTGCCGCCACCGCCACCCCCTGCCAAGGCACCTGCAGAGAAAGCAGCCCCAGAAAAAGGGAAGCCAGTGAGTGTTGCCGTGCCTCCGCCACCTGCCCCAGCCGTTGCCAAGAAAGAGGTTATGCCTGCTGCGGCAGCAGCAAAGGCTGCTCCTGCAGAGACGCCTAAACAAAAGCCTGCCAAGCCTGCACCGACGTCGGTCGCGGTACCGGCACCGGTTCCCGCACCAGTTCCGGTAAAACCTGCTCCAGCTGTCACAGAAAAAGCCCCCAAGGCTCCCCCTGTCAAGGCTGCAGAGACAAAGACCGTCAAAGTGGAGAAACCTGTGGCCGCCGCTAAGCCGGTCATCGCTCCTAAACAGGCCGCGGGTGGTGCCTACGCACTGGATGCCGGTTCCTATCTACTGGAGTCAAACAGGAAGACTTTGGTTGCAAAGATTGAAAAGCTCGGATATCAGGCGCTGGTGACTCCTGTCGATGCCACGATTGATATGACGCGCCTGCGTCTCGGAACCTACAGCAAGGAAGACGTCCAGTCTTCGCTGGCCTTTGCCCGAGAGATTGAACCTGGCTCCTACAGCGTTCCTGCTGGTGATGGTTATGTGATCTATGCCGGAACGTTCCTCAAGACGAATAACCTGGAAAAGATTAAAAAGCGGTTCCTCGCTGAAGGGCTCCAGGTCAAATCTGAACCGGTACAAGTCGTCAGAACCTTGAGTCGCGTACGCTTCGGCCGTTTTGCCAGCAAAGAGGATGCTGCAGAGGCTGCCACCGTTGTTGCAAAGGCTGGAGTGAAAGCGGCAGTTGTAAAAGCCAAGTGATGGAGTTGTCTTGATTTATGTCACACCCTGAATCTAGTACCGTGCGTTTAAAAGTCTCTCCTGAGGTTGCACGGATTGTCAAACCGGGGGCCCCCCGCGATGCCCAGCTGGCGGCAGCGCGGGGGGCTCTCCCCCTTGCAGGCAAGGATCTCCTTGCCATACTCTTCTTCCTTTGCCGCAGCAGTGACGCTGAGGTCAAGAAGGCGGCGGTAAAGACTTTACGTGAGCTTCCAGCGACGATCCTGTCTCCTCTCTGTAAAGATGAGAGCCTGCACCCGCAGTTACTTGAATTGATGGTAAGAGCCAGGATGGCCGACGTAGATTTGATGGGGGCTGTTGTCATGCACCCTGCCGTTACTCTTAAAACCCTGCTCTATCTTGCTCAAAAGGCTGGCGCCGATGTCTTGGAGCGCTTGGCTGGTCACCAGAATATGCTTTATGAGAATCCAGAAATCGTTGAGGCGATTTTTGCCAATCCTGCGGCAGAAAAGGCTTTAAAATTCAAGCTGGGTTGGCAGGATCCGGAAGATGTTTCAAAACAGGAACCGCCTCAGGAGGATGGTGAAAGCGAGGAAGAGGCTGATGAGGAGGGTCGTAGTCAGGCTGAAATAGAGGCCCTGATGGAAGAGGCAGATCACGAAGGCCTGTCTAAATACCAGATTGCTCTTGAACTTAAAGTTGCAGAAAAGATCAAGATGGCCCTGACCGGCGACAAGGAATGGCGTACCATCATGATGAAGGAATCGAACAAGCTGGTTCAGGCTGCCGTCATGAAAAATCCGAGAATCAGTGATGGTGAAGTGCTGATGGTCGCCAAGACCAGAACCTCTAGCGACGATTTGATTCGCATGATTTTGCTCAATAAAGACTGGGTGAAGAATTACGAGGTTAAAAAGGCGCTGCTTGTCCATCCGAAAACCCCGCCGCCGAAAGCTTTTCGTTTTATTACTTACCTGTCGATGAAAGATCTTAAGGAATTGGCGAAAAGCCGACAAATTTCGAGTGTCGTTGCGAATGCTCTTCGCAAGGAGTTGCAAATGCGTATCAAGAAATCGGGTGGATAAATGAAAGAATTAAGTCAGCGAATCGTTGCCGTCTGTACCAGTAAGGAAAAAGGTGAACGCAAAACCGATGTTGGACAGGCAGAGTTACAGGAAGGTTTTGGTTTGATCGGTGACGCCCACGGTGGCGATTGGCATCGTCAGGTCAGTTTGCTGGCGATCGAGAGTATCGATAAAATGCGTGCGGCAGGGCTCGATGTGGGCCCCGGTGATTTTGCCGAGAACCTGACAACCCAGGGGGTGAACCTCTATGTCCTGCCTGTTGGAACTCGCTTGCGTGTCGGTGATTCCGTCTTGTTGGAAATGACTCAGATCGGCAAGGAATGTCACGATCGTTGTGCCATCTATCATCAGGCCGGTGATTGTGTTATGCCGAGAGAAGGTGTCTTTGCCACCGTTGTTAGCGGCGGTCTGGTGAAGACCGGCGATCGCCTGGAAGTTCTGGAGCCGGTTGCAACGCAGGAGGGCTTATGAGTGCGCTCAGACCTTTCCGTGTCGGCGTTCTGACTCTTTCAGACAAAGGTTCGCAAGGTCAGCGAGTAGACGAAAGCGGGCCTGTGGTTGAAGACCTGCTGGCTCCTGTCGGTGAGGTTGTGCATGTTGCCATCCTGCCTGATGACCTTGCATCGATTGCCTCTCTGCTGATTGCATGGACGGATCAGGAAAATTTAGACCTTATCGTAACCACCGGCGGCACAGGGTTGAGTCCCAGGGATGTGACCCCTCAGGCAACCATGCAGGCGATTGATTATGAAATCCCGGGGATGGCTGAAGCGATGCGCATGCAGAGCCTGCAGAAGACGCCCCACGCTATGGTCTCCCGCGCTGTTGTCGGTGTCCGCAAGCAGACGATGATCATCAACCTGCCGGGGAGCCCCAAGGCGGCAAGAGAGAATCTGGAAACTTTGTTGCCGGCTTTACCCCATGCCCTGGCAAAGCTGGGCGGCGATCCTTCTGATTGTGCTTGAAGTTCAGGCCCTGGAAAATGGTGGTTGGGGGCCGGTGGGTAAAGTTTATAACTTATTACCAGACCCTGCCCCTCATCCCAAGCCCCCGCCCCACCTTAATGGGCAAGAAACCTGCTGTTCAGGCGAGCAGAATGCAGCCACCGAGGGCCAGTGGCCGAGAAGCCGCGACTACGATGAGATTCCTGGATCAGATCGGGAGCCGCGATACAGACGAAGGAGCCGCCTGCCGTAGCAAGCAGGGTGCCGAGGACCGATTGGGACAGATTTTTGACCAGTGTAAAGGTCAAAATCGCCGCTCCCTGGGTTGCAAGGGCGACAAAGGAGCTAAGTTGAATCACCTTCCCGCGATGCCAGCCATAGTACAGCAGGATTGCGATCATGGAAATTCCCTCAGGAACTTCGTGAACTATAACACC
>SBFN01000063.1 GCA_006226895.1 Deltaproteobacteria bacterium
CCGTAGAGATCGTCCTTGGCCATCTCGATGTACCAGTCACAGAAGTTGTGCCAGGTAAATGCGTAGAGCGTACTGGCAGCTTCATTGAACTTGTATTCATCAAGCGTGCTGTTGGTCTGACGACTCGCTTCTTCCAGTCGTGTCAGGATCCAACGATCGGCATCAGAAAGTTCATGTGCGCTCAGGTCAATGCCGGAGGGGTCAAAACCTTCCAGGTTCATCAAGGTAAAGCGACTGGCATTCCAGAGCTTGTTACAGAAGTTGCGATAGCCACCGATACGATCTGTGGAGAGCTTGACGTCACGCCCCATGGCCGCAAAGGAGGTCAGGGTGAAGCGGAAAGCATCTGCGCCATACTCATCGACAATATGCAAGGGATCGATAACGTTGCCCTTACTCTTGCTCATCTTTTGCCCCTGAGCATCACGCACCAGGGCATGGATATAGACATCCTTGAAAGGAACCTGATCCATAAACTTGTGACCCATCATCATCATGCGGGCCACCCAAAAAAAGAGGATATCAAAGCCTGTAACCAGACAGGAGGTCGGGTAGAACTTGTTGAGCGTCTCGGTCTGTTCGGGCCAACCCATGGTCGAGAAAGGCCAGAGAGCGGAAGAGAACCAGGTATCCAGAACATCTGTATCCTGACGGATGTCGGTACTACCACAATGAATACAGGCCGTCGCATCTTCGCGGGTAACGGTCAACTCTTCGCAGGCCTCACAGTACCAGACCGGGATACGGTGCCCCCACCAGATCTGGCGGCTGACACACCAGTCCTGCAGGTTGAACATCCACTCGAAATAGGTTTTCTCCCATTGTTGTGGAATAATCCGGGTATCACCCTGCTGTACCGCCTTGATCGCTTCTTCAGCCAAGGGACCGACCTTGACGTACCATTGTAAAGACAGGTAAGGCTCTATAACGGTTTTACAGCGGTAACATTCACCAACAGAGTTGGAATAGTCATCAATCTTCTCGAGCAGATCCAGGTTTTCCAGGTCGGCGACTACGTTGGCACGCGCCTCGTAACGTTCCTGACCCTGGTAGGGACCGCCATTTTCGTTAATAATACCCGATTCGTCGAGAATGTTGATCTGCTCCAGATCGTGACGCTTGCCGAGTTCGAAGTCGTTGAAATCGTGCGCCGGGGTAATCTTCACCGCGCCACTGCCAAATTCCTTGTCCACATAATCATCGGCAACAATGGGAATCTCACGATTCACCAAAGGCAGAAGGACTTTCTTGCCGATCAGGTCCTGATAACGCTCGTCTTCCGGATGCACCGCAACAGCGGTATCGCCGAGCATTGTCTCCGGACGGGTCGTCGCGACCACCAGGTGACGGTCGGTACCTGGTACCGGGTAGCGCAAATGCCAGAGATGGCCCTTCTTGTCTTCGTGCTCTACTTCGAGATCGGACAAGGCAGTATGACAACGGGGGCACCAGTTGATCAGCCGGTTGGCCCGGTAGATCAGGTCATCTTCATACAGTCGGACAAAGACCTCACGCACAGCCTTGGAGAGGCCATCATCCATGGTAAAACGCTCGCGCCCCCAATCACAGGAAGCGCCCAAACGTTTCAACTGCTCAATGATCTGGCCTCCGGACTCTTCACGCCACTTCCAGACCCGGTCAATGAACTCTTCGCGACCGATCGCATGACGATCAAGACCTTCGGTGGCGAGCTGTTTCTCAACCACATTCTGAGTTGCGATCCCAGCGTGATCGGTGCCCGGCATCCAGAGGACCTCGCAACCACACATTCTCTTCCAGCGAGCCAGAATATCCTGCAAGGTATTGTTGAGAGCATGCCCCATGTGCAACACACCAGTCACGTTCGGCGGTGGTATTACAATTGAGTAATGGGGCTTTGCAGATTTCTCATCAGCACAAAAGCGGCCATCGTCTTCCCATTTTTTGTACCACTTGCGTTCGACATCATGCGGCTCGTAGCCTTTGTTCAACGTCTCTTCCATCAGTGTTCTATCCTTCCAACATGGCGATTTCGGCGTTTTTCTCTGGAGCCGACAAAAGGAAATGGGGATTTTAACAATCCCCATTTCACACGTCAATCTATTGCCTGCCAGTTACTGTCAGGCAGCAGTATCCTTGATCTTGCGTATCTCTTCACGGATCAGGTTTTCGGCAAGGTCAGGGACAACTTCCCAGGCAACCCGCTCCAGAATTGATCCGGCCAGTTTTTCCACTACCTTGGTAACAACCTTTTCGATAATCTTTTCGATTTCGTCTTCACCCATCGCAGAAGCTTTCGCTTCTACATCCACAGCAGAAACTGCGGCAGCAACAGGGGCAGCGTCCTCGATGACTTCTTCAAGTGCTTCCTCGACTGGGGCAGGCTCCACCACAGGCGCATCAAAGACCGGAGCAGCGGCAACCACAGACTCATCAGCAAAGACGTCGACTTCTTCCACAGCTGGAGGCGCACTCACATCAGGGGACCCTGCAATCGGTTCCGCTGCTGCAAAAACATCTTCATCTTCAACAGGTAAAACTTCAGCAACGGGCTCCACAAAAACATCTTCAGTCGCATCGTCACGCGACCATGCCGCAAGGGTCTGCTCTGGCATCGGAGGCTCGAGGTCTTCCTCGCCAAGGATATCATCATCCCCCAAAGGCATGATCTCGCCCTCGTCCAGATCGAAAGCATCAAAGTCTGCACTAACAGTCGGCAGCTCTTCTACTTCAGCAAAGTCTGCAACCGCAAGCTCCTCTACTTCGTCAAATTCTGTCACCGGCACAGGTTCTTCCTCGGCGAAAGTAAAGTCATCTTCGACGGCGGCAACCGGTTCATCTGCAACAAAAGCTTCTACGGCGGCGGGTGCCGGATTCGCTTCAGAGGCAACATCACTCCAGTCATCCGCAGTAGCAGGCTCTGGCTCTGGAGAAGGAGCCTCTTTCTCGAAAGAGACATCTCCAAATGGATCCTCGGACGCAGCACTCACGACCGGCTCGGCGGGAGCGACTTCATCAAAAGCAGCAAGAGGCTCTTCTTCTATGGCAAAGGCCTCGGCCGCAGCAGGTTCCGGCTCGACGGCGGGGGCTGGTGCCACAACAGGCTCCAGTTCAGCCACGGGAGCAGGCGCTGATTCTGAAGCGGTGCTGAGCAACTCAGCGACCTTATCAATCAGGTTTTGTGATTCAAAAGGTTTTTCAATCCAGGCATCGGCTCTGCAACTGCGAGCCTTATCCTCGTCAAACGGCTCAAACGAACCGGCCAGAAGTAAAACAGGGATATGCTGAAGGGCAGGATCCTGCTTGACCGCTGTGGTCAGCTCATAACCATTCTTTCCCGGCATGTAGACGTCGCTCATAATCAAATCTGGCCTGAGCTCCTGAGCTTTAGCCAATGCGGCATCACCATTATCGGTGATAGTAAGCTCATAGTCCTCATGCGCAAAAGTAATCTGGATGACTTTTTGAATTGTTATACTGTCGTCGGCCAACAGCAGTTTCTTGCTCATGCCAACCTCCTTGAGACCTTCAGTCCACAAAGCGTAAAATCCGGATCCTCGACAACACGGTTCAGATCCAGAAAACGATATTCACAATTGTTGATTTGACACGTATCTTGATGAGAA
>SBFN01000134.1 GCA_006226895.1 Deltaproteobacteria bacterium
ATCTTGACGTCATCGAGCATCATCAGGCTGGCTTCACGCTGTACACCGTCAATTTCGCATATAGCGACTTCGTTTTCGATTGTTTTGACCTGCATAGGTACACCGAGACACATGGTCGTTTACTCCTTTGTCGCTCTCTCCCGTGACGTGTGGCGGGCGGCGAGAAAAATCTTATTCGCGCTCAGCGTCCTGGGTTCCGCGTTTCCGGTTGACCCCCTGGGACAGCCATTCGTACCACTCGGGCATACCTTCACCGCTGTGGCAGGAGAGTTCAATGATCCTGATCTGCGGGTTAACCTGTCGGGCAAAAGCTTTGCACTGTTCGACGTCGAAACGCAGATATGGCAGCAGGTCGATCTTGTTGATCAGCATGAGGTCGGCAGCCTGAAACATTTGCGGGTACTTGAGTGGTTTGTCTTCACCTTCGGTCACCGAGAGAACAGCGACCTTGTGGTCCTCACCGAGATCGAAAGAGGCTGGGCAGACCAGGTTGCCAACATTCTCGATCATCAGGATGTCGGTCGCAGCCAGGTCAAAGTCTTCGACGCCGTGGCCAACCATGTGGGCGTCGAGATGGCAGCCGGCACCGGTATTGACCTGCTTGACCGGTACTCCGGTGGCGGCAATACGATCTGCGTCATTGTCTGTTTGCTGATCCCCTTCCAAAACGGTAAAGCTGATTTTGCCTTTAAGGTCGGTCAGGGTTCGTTCCAGGATCGAGGTTTTGCCAGAGCCGGGGGAGCTGACCAGGTTGAGAACAAAGAGTTGATACGCAGCAAAGCTGGCACGGTTGCCCATTGCCAGACGCTGGTTCTTGGCCAACAGGTTCTCTTCCACGCGGATTTTGCGGGAAGTGTGGTCATGTTTATGGTTATGCTCCGGCTGTGGTGGGGCGCAGCCGCAATCGGTACACATAGTCAGTCTATCTCCATTTCTATTAAAGCCATCTCCTGGCCTTTGAGGATGTCGAGGGCGTAGCTGCCGCAAGCGGTGCAGCCATCAAGCAGGTTTTCCATTGCACACTCTTGGCTACATTGCTGGCAGCGACCAAGGGCAGGTATGCGGCGAATTTCAAGGGCCGCCCCCTCAGCGAGAGTATCCTTGGTGCAGGCTTCGAAGGCACGGCTTCCGGGATGACTCCGGAGAGTGCGCCGATTTCCATGGTCACGCTTGTAATCATGGTGGCATTCTCACGGCGGGCATGTTCCTCGGCGATTTCAATGAGGTTCTGGGTCAGACTTAATTCATGCAAGGTGTTTGTTCCATAAAGTGCACAAGTTCGGTAGCCCCGGACTTTGTTGTTAAGGATCATCTGACGAGTGATGAAAGCTTGAAGTTCAATATAATGAAAGGTCTGTTCAAAAAGCAAGGGGCAGAGTGATGCATGGACAAAATGATACAATTTGTCTGCAAGAGCCTTGCCGAGCAATTACCTCATCTGTTAGATTGCCTCGACTTGAACATGCGAAGAGGACTGATCTGATGAATAAAGGAATTGTTTATCTCTGTGACTCGCAGCCTGAGGCCCAGGAGCAGGTTTCCAGGCTGTTGATGGCTGGAGGTCATACTGTTGAAACCTTTGCAAGTGGTACGCAACTGCTTAAGGCTTTAGCTGAGAGTCTTGGCGCGCCTCCTGATATGGTCCTGCTCGATGCGTCGCTTGAAGAGGACAGCCTTGAAACGTTGCGCCAGGTCAAGGCACGCACCAAGGACATGCCGGTCATAATTGTAAGCGCTTATGCTTCAGTGCGCAGTGCCGTGAGTTTTCTGAAGCAGGGGGCTTGTGATTACTTGGTCAAGCCAGTCCTAAGTGAAGAGTTGATGCAACTGCTTACGCATTGGATTGACCGACGCAGGCTGGTTGCGGAGAATCGTTCACTGCGCGCTGAGGTGCAGCGTCGCTTTGACCCCAACCAGGTGGTCTTTCGCAGCGATGGTTTCTCGAAGGTCCTGAGCCTGGCCAAGCGTGTTGCCGCCAGTGAGGCAAGTGTTCTGATCCTGGGTGAAAGTGGTGTTGGTAAGGAATTAGTCGCTTCAACAATTCATTACAGCAGTGAACGAAGTGACCGGCGTTTTCTGACGATCAACTGTGCTGCGTTAACGGATACGCTACTGGAAAGCCAACTCTTTGGCCACGTTAAAGGTGCCTTTACCGGAGCAACAAGTACTAACTGTGGGCTCGTGGAGGAGGCGAACCGCGGCACTCTGTTTCTCGATGAGATCGGTGATATCAGCCCCGCGTTACAAGCAAAGCTGCTGCGTTTGTTGCAGGAAAAAGAGTACCTGCCTGTTGGCGCAACCCGCGTGCAGCACGCTGATGTGCGTTTCGTTGCTGCTACTAACCGTGACCTTGAAGACGCTGTTGCCAGTGGTGCTTTCCGCGAGGACCTCTACTATCGTCTCAACGTCATCACTCTCAACGTACCTCCCTTACGCGAAAGGTTTGATGACATTAAGCCGTTGGCGGAGTTCTTTGTGGGCCGCTATTCGTCGGTGGCGGGACAGGAGGTTTCCTCGGCGGTGATGGGTCTTTTGCAGGCTTATCCGTGGCCCGGCAACGTCCGTGAACTTGAAAACGTCATGGAGATGGCCTGTATCCTCTCGGCGGGAGAAACGATACAACCGGAGCACCTCGCTGTCAGGGTCAAACAGGGTGTCTCGACCAGTTTCTCACTTCCTCAAGGCCAGATGACTCTGGATGAAGTTGAGCGCCTGTATATCGAACAGGTTTATCAGCAGAACAATTATCATAAGGTCAATACCTCCCAGATTCTTGGTATCTCCCGAAAAACCCTCGATCGCAAACTTAAACAATATTCTATTCACCGCAAGGAAGAATAAGTAATTCTTCTTTGCGGCTCTTCCGGCCGTTAACTCCTTCTCTGTCTGTTGTGTGCTTCAGGACAAAACGACACAGGTTGTATCGTTTTGTCCATCGTTGTGTCGATGTGCGCCTTCCCCAGATTTCCCCAAAAAGAGATAACCTGCAGTAACACTGTATCGTTTACACCTTTTTAAATTGAACGGCACGCTCCTTGCCAATGTCCTGAGATGCTTCACTTCGTTCCACGAAGATGAGTGACATATACCTTGAATAGGAGAGAATGCATGTCTAATCGAATTGTCATTGATCCGGTCACCCGGATTGAGGGTCACCTGAAAATCGAAGCGGTCGTCGAAAACGGAGTGGTTAAAGAAGCCCAAAGCTCCGGTATGATGTATCGTGGTCTGGAAAACATCCTGCGTGGTCGCGATCCCCGCGATGCCGCCCGCCTGATGCAGCGCATCTGTGGTGTTTGTCCTACTTCCCATGGCCTGACGGCGGCTTATGCCCTCGACGAGGTCTACGGCGTTAACGGTATCATCACCGACAATGGCCGAATTCTGCGTAACCTGATCCAGGGCGCGAACTTCCTCCAGTCGCATATTCTGCACTTCTACCAGTTGGCCGCCCTCGACTATGTCGATGTCACCGCCGCTGCCGACTACATGGGCTCGGATCCTGCGCTCAACAAGGTTAAGGACTTCATTGCCCGCGGTCACCTCGGCCCCTTTGTTCCTCGTTACGAAGGCGATTATCGCCTGTCGAAAGAAGAGAACCGCGCTGCCGTGGCACACTATGTTGAAGCTCTCAACATGCGTCGCCTGGCCCATGAAGCCACGGCCATCTTCGGTGGCAAGATGCCGCACAACATGTCGATCGTTGCCGGTGGTTGCACCGCAGCGCCTTCGATTGATCAGATTGCCAGCTTCCACTGGAAGATTAATCAACTGATTGAATTTATCGATAACGCCTACCTGCCAGACGTCCTGATGGTGGCCAAAAGCTACAGCGATTACTTCGGTGTCGGTGATGGCTGCGGCGAGTACATGTCATTTGGTTGCTTCGACCTCGACAGCGATCCGGACCTGACCAAGCGTCAACGCTTCCTGCCGCAGGGTCTGATCGGCATCAAAGATCTCAAGATGCGCCGCCTCGACCCGAGCAAAATTACCGAAGATGCAGAATTCAGCTGGTTTGAAAATACCGGCGCAGTGCACCCCTACGATGGTCAGACGGTACCGGATCGTGACAAGGCCAACGCCTACAGCTGGGTCAAGGCACCTCGCTACAGTGGCAACGTCACCGAAGTAGGTCCTCTGGCACGAATGCTGGCGGCTTATGCAAGTGGCAACAAGTTTGTTCAGGGTCAGGTCAACGCGGTCCTGGGGATGTTCAATGCTTCGCCAGCTGTGCTTGACTCTGTCCTCGGTCGACACGCTGCCCGCGCCATCGAGTGCAAACTGGTCGCTGAGCAGCTCAAGGCCTGGGTTCTCCAGCTCCAGCCGGGTCAGGCCAGCTTTCAGGATTTCCCTCTTGATGTGACCAACCGCGGTATGGGTCTGCATGAGGCTCCACGCGGAGCTCTGGGACACTGGGTCGTGGTCGAGGGCGGCAAGGTCAAAAACTACCAGGCTGTTGTACCGACAACCTGGAACGCCGGCCCTATGGACGGTCAGGGCCAACCTGGCCCGATCGAGCAGGCGATGATCGGCACCAAGGTGAATGACAAGCATAATCCGTTCGAGCTGGTACGTATTGTTCGTTCTTACGATCCATGCCTCTCCTGCGCGGTACACGTTGTTTCTCCGCAGGGTGAAGACTTAAGTCAGTTTGTCGTGGGGACCGAATGAACCAGCAGGCAGAGCGTTCACCACTGTTAGTGATGGGGGTCGGCAACACGCTGCGCGGCGACGATGGTTTTGGCGTCGCTGTGCTGGATGAAGTCGGCCACCGTGCCGTCCCGTGCAATGTTGATTTGCTCGATGCCGGCACCAGCATCATCGATCTGATGGAAGAGCTGAATGGCCGCCGCAAAGTCGTGGTCATCGACGCGGTCCGCGGCGGTCAGGCTCCGGGAACCCTGTATCGCTTCAGTCCCGAAGACGTGAAGGCTGAGGCCGTTCCGGCCGATTCGCTGCACCAGGTCGGATTGCTCGATACGCTGCG
>SBFN01000155.1 GCA_006226895.1 Deltaproteobacteria bacterium
GAATCACAGGAATGTATGGCCAGTAACCGTTTGATTCATGACGAAATGCAGGCGATTCTCCAGCAGGGATGTCGCCCCTGATGCCTGTTCTGTCTTGCACTTATTCCCCGCACCCATCGGCTATTTTGTGCTTGCGAAAGCTTTTCTCAACTCTTGTGCTTCTACTGCTTTTCTCTTTCTCTTTCCCTATTTCGAGTTCTGCTTCAACAGATGAGCATTTCCAGCAGGTTGTCAAATTTCTGGATGCACAAGATTACCTGCAGGCGATTGAACTTCTGCATGATCTACAGGGACGCGTCGCTAATCCAGGGCAACTTGACAAGCTTCTTGCCATTGCCTACCTGGGACGTGGGTATCAATTGCTGGCCTCTGCCGACTTGACGGCGTCCGGCGAATCGTTTCAGGAAGGACGTCGATATAATGACGAGGATATCCGCCTCTGGCAGGGTGAGGCGATGGTTCGTTTAAAGCAAGGCCGTTACGCGGAAGCGGTTTCTCTCCTTGATCAGGCTATCGGCGTTAATTCTCAGAACGCAAGCATCTATCATCTTCTTGGTCAGGCCTATTATGCTGACGGGCGCATGCCAGAGGCCGTGGATGCCCTGACGGAGGCGGTTTCGCTCGGTGCCGGTGATGAGGTTAATCTGCTCCTGCAGAAGGTGCAGCGAGAGTGGCGGTTTGAACAGGAGATGGGGCAGGAGAGTCGCGGGCATTTCCAGCTCTCTTACGTAGACGGCAAGCAAGTCGCAGAACTCGCACCCAGAATCCTGGAGACCCTTGAAGACGCCTATACAGAGCTAGGTTCTGAACTGGCTTATTTTCCCGATATCAAGGTGCCGGTTCTGCTCTACCTGAAAAGAGATTTCTCTGCCGTGACAAACTCTCCTGATTGGGCCGGCGGCGTCTATGACGGCAAAATCCGTTTACCGCTCGGCGGTATGCACAGGATGTCTGAGCAACTTGCCTCCGTTCTATACCATGAGTATATGCACGTTCTTGTACACTTTATGGCAGGCCGCCGTGCCCCTGTCTGGCTCAATGAGGGCCTTGCGGAAATGGCCGGGCGGAGACTCTATTCGCCACCCGAACATCATTTAAAAATGGCCATGCAAAGCGATAAACTCCTTGGCTGGGATACACTGGCCAAATCTTTTTCCAATCTCCCTGCGGATAAAGTTCTGCTCGCTTACGAACAATCCTATTCTCTGGTCAGCTTTATGGTCGATCGCTATGGTTGGCACAAGATACCTGAATTGCTCGAAAGTATCGGTAGGCGGAAACCCTGGCAGGATGCTATTGCTGATGTTTATCAGGACTATGGATCGGATTGGCCTGCCATCCTGAAAGAATGGCGGGCCAATATGTCATTTTAATTTTTATACATCCGATATTTATTTTCTAACTACGTCTTTAATCGCCTGATTACATCGATCAGACACTTCTTTTTCATTCTTTTCAAGACATTCCAGGATTTTCCCCTCACCGACACGAACGCCTTTGCAAACTTTCATGATGTCGTCAGAACACTCGTTGGCAACATATGTCAGGGCCGCAACCGCGCGCTCCAATTGTGCGGCGACGTCGTAAAGCGCATATTCGCATTGTCCAGAGAGTTTGTCCTGATGTGCATAGAGACAAGCTAGTATGCGTCCTTCTCCCGGTGTGACGTCTTTACAGAACCCTTGTAACTCTTTTTCGCAACCTGTGGCGATAGTATTTGCCAACCCCGAAGCGAGAGCTGAGCCAGTTGTTGCCATGAAAACTATGAGTAGAGCGAAGAGAATTGATTTTGTATGCATGTAGACCTCCTGATGGTGTGGTTGAATTTGCGTAGTTTCGTTGATTATTAAGCTGCTGCTAAAATTTACAATATTTTCTTCTTTTCACAAGGCCGAGGGAACATATGTCGATGGAAAGAGTCTTGAAACACACAAGACAAAAAAAGCCCCACGGTCAGGAGGTTTCCGTGGGGCAAAGGGTTTTGGTTTGTCTCTAGGAGGTGAAAAATGAAGAACTATGCACTGTGAGTAAAGCTTACAATTCTGGTCAGGTATGTCAAGGATAAAAGGCAAGCTCCTTGTAAATAAGATGTAAGGTTTTGGTGTTAAATTGAAAATTAATGTGGAGCAGAACCTTTCCAGGCTTGTCGGGCTGGCCAATGCAGGTTGCTGGCCGGAGGCTTTCCCCTGTGACTTTTTCTAGTTTGTTTCCACGGCCAAAATAGTAATCGTGCCCATGATCAGCACTGATCATGGGCACGCAAGCTCTTTTGCCGTTTTACCCTGTATTTGCAGAACGGGGCTATTCGGTTTTTTCTTCGGGATTAAGTTCTTCCTGGGGTGCTTCTTCGGTTCTGATCTTTTCGACCTCTTCTTCAAGGGATGCGGCTTCAGCTTTCAGCTCATCAATCCTTTCCAGGATCTCCTTGACGGCGGCCTGGTTCATAATATTCTTCTGGCCCGATTCACGAAGGTCGTCGATAATCTTGCCGAGATCACCATGCGCAGCATTAATCTTCTTGTGTATGGCTGACAGGTCAATTTTTTTCTGCACCAGCTTTTTGTACTGGTTCGCCTTGAATGTTGCCGTCGACCATGCATGTTTAGTGCTTCCCCAAATTTTTTCAGTGGTCTCTTTCAGGGTTTCAGTCTGGTCGTCCTGCGACTCCGGCTGTTGTTCGGTGTCAGGGGCTTGTTCCTCGAGTTTTTTTTCCTGCTCGTCCATGTCATCCTCCACAGTTGTTTTTCCAAGAGTTTAACATCGTCTAACAGAGGGTCAAGGATGTCCTTTTGATATGATTCCTTGCTCATGTGGATGCTATCGTCTAGAATATGCCAGTTTATAATTTCAAGGAGGGTAAATATGGCTTCAGCTGAAAGAGGACAGACCAGGTATCAGATCAATTTACGGCGCTATTTGCGTGAAACTGGCGTTCATCGCGATCTGACCCGGATTATTTGTGAAATTGCCAATGCCTCAAAATACATCATCAATGCAATCCGCACTGGTGACCTCGGTGTTGCGGGGACGTCCAACCTCTATGGTGAGCAACAACTGGAACTTGATGTTCTATCTGATCGTATCATTCAGAAGCGGTTGATGCATTCAGGTGTTGTTGCGAAGATGGCTTCGGAAGAGGTGGATGAGCTCGTAGAGGTAACGGTGCCGAACAATGGCCGTTATTCTATTGCCTTCGATCCTCTCGATGGTTCATCTCTTGTTGATGTTAATCTTGCTGTCGGCACGATTGTTTCGGTTTTTGAGGGAGATAATCTTTTACGGCCTGGCCGTAATCAGGTTGCCGCCCTTTATGTTCTTTATGGACCACGCACAACCATGGTGGTCTCAACCGGCAAGGGTGTCCATGAGTTTGCCATGAACCAATTGATGGAATTCGATCTGGTTCAGGAAAATATCCAGCTGGAAGGCCCAGCCAAGATCTATTCGCCAGGTGGTTTGCGCAGCAAATACACTAAGGGGACTTTGGAGTTTGTTCGCTCTCTCGAAGCCAGTGGCACGAAGCTGCGTTATTCGGGCGGGTTTGTTCCAGATATCAACCAGGTCCTGATAAAGGGTGGTGGATTCTTCATGTATCCGCACCTTACCGACAATCCGCAAGGAAAGCTACGTCTCCTTTATGAGTTGAACCCCATGGCCTTTCTGGTTGAACAGGCTGGTGGAGCTGCTTCGAATGGTAGACAGAGAATCCTGGATATTGATCCTGAAAACCTTGATCAGTGTTCACCGGTTTTTATCGGCACCAAGGAGGCTGTTGCCTTCGCGGAAAAGTGTATCCAGGAGGAAGAAAACTGAAAGTCTTGGTTCCCAGCTAAAGAAAAAAGGGGGGACACGTAGCGAGTACATGTCCCCCTTTTTTTGTTTCACCTTATGGGGAGATGTGCTCGCTACGTGTCCCCGTAATGTCATAACAGTTTCAATAAAAAAGGCCCGGCAGAAAAATCTGCCGGGCCTTAGTTTTAAAGCGGGTACTGGCTTTTACTGGGCCAGTTCCTTACCTTTTTCGTAGCCCATGCTGTAGGCTTTTTTGTTCAGGTCTTTAAAGGCCGCAGGGACCTTACGCAGCACTGCTTCCTCGCCGGATTCTCTGGTAACCACACCGGTCAAGCCGATGACAGCACCAAGAGCAACCACGTTGGCGACGATCTCACGTCCGATATCTTCTTTAGCCATGCGCATGATCGGCAGGCGAAGAACCTTGAAGTCGCCTTCTGGAGCAGTATGCACGAAGTCAGCGTCGATCAGAAGCAAACCGCCTTTTTTGATGCCGTTGGCATACTTGTCGGCTGCTTCCTGGGTCATTGCCAGGCATGCATCAACAATCGTGGCCTTAGGATAGTCGATGGGACCATCAGCGATAATAACCTCAGACTTGGATGCGCCTCCACGGGCTTCTGGACCGTAGCTTTGCGATTGTACGGCACTTTTGCCTTCGATAATGGACGCAGCTTCCGCGAGGATAATCCCGGCGGTGATCAGACCCTGACCACCAGCACCGGAAAAGCGAAGCTCATAACGTTCAGCCATGGTTCTTTCTCCTTTTCGTAGTGATCAGGCGCCTTGCGCCTTCTTGATAACTTCAGCGTACTGATCGCAGTACTCTGGCTTCTCAGTGTCTTGAAACAGGATGCCGGTCAGGAACTTACCTTCCAACTGCTCTGCAGTCATCTTGGCTGCTGCCTTGACAGGAACAGCTTCTGTTTTAAGACGCTTCATCATATCGACAACCGAACGGAACTTGTTACGGCGGCCATAAGTGGTCGGGCAATCGTCGATAACCTCGATGACGGCCATGCCTTTGTGCTGAATGCCTTGTGTAATCAGTTTGTCGATCTCGCGTGGATGAGCAGCAGTTGTACGGGCAACAAAAGTTGCTCCTGATCCGATTGCCAATTTAGAGATGTCGAAGATAGGATCGGGGTTGCCATAAGGAGTCGTCGAAGCGTTGTGACCGGTCGGGGTGCAAGGCGAGAACTGACCACCGGTCATGCCGTAGATGTAGTTGTTCATCAATACATAAGTCATATCGATGTTACGACGACAGGCATGGATAAAGTGGTTGCCACCGATAGCGGTTCCGTCTCCGTCACCACCGCAGCAGATAACGTTCATTTCCGGCTTGGCCATTTTAACGCCAGTTGCAAATGCCGCAGCACGCCCATGGGCGGTGTGCAGGGTGCAGGCGTCAAGGTAGCCAGGCAGGCGGCTGGCGCAACCGATACCGGAGACGATCGCTGTGTTCTTGCGATCAAGCTCGCAAGTGTCCATGGCCCGGATCAGGCCTTTCATAACAATGCCGTGACCACAACCGGGGCACCAGATGTGCGGTAGCTTGCCGGGGCGGATCGACTTTTCGTAATCGTAAGCCATTAGAGTACCTCCTTAACCTTGTCCATGATCTGACCGGGATTGATCGGATCTCCGTCAACCCTGCCTTCATGAACGACAACGCAGTTACCCTGGGCAACGCGCTCAACTTCGTAGACCATCTGACCGAGGTTCATCTCGGCGACGACGATCGCTTTGGCTTGATCTGCCAGTTCAGCAGTACGCTTCGCAGGGAAGGGCCAGAGGGTGATGGGGCGGAACATGCCCGCCTTAATGCCTTCTTTGCGCAACTCGTTAACAGCGTAGCGAGCTGAACGTGAGGTTGAGCCAAAGGCCCAGATGATGACTTCTGCGTCTTCCGTCATGTACTCTTCATTCGACTCAATATCGGCGATGTTGTCCATGACCTTGTCAATCTGACGACGCTCTTCCGCGTCGACCAGGCTAGCCTTGGTTGTCGGGAAGCCGTCATCGGCCTTGTTCAAGCCTGTGACATGGTACTTGTACTCAGAACCGAAATCTGCCAGAGGCGGAATCTGTCCCTTGGTGCTGTCGTAAGGCTTGTAGTCATCGGGCCCTACGCTTGGGGCTTCACGATCAATAACCTCAAGTTCACCGGGCTCAGGGAACTCAATCCGCTCACGCATGTGGCCAACGATCTCGTCAAAGAGAACCTGTACCGGCATGCGATACTTCTCGGCAAGATTAAACGCTCTCACCGTTTCCGTGAAGATTTCCTGACATGAATCAGGCACCAGAGCGATTGCTGCATGGTCACCGTGGGTGCCCCACATGGCCTGCATAACGTCAGACTGACCCGGGCCGGTCGGCATGCCGGTTGAAGGTCCACCGCGCATAACGTTTATGATAACGCAGGGAACTTCGGCGATACAGGCATAGCCGATCAGCTCCTGCTTGAGGGAGACGCCAGGACCGGAAGTCGCTGTGATTGATTTAGCACCGGTTAGTGATGCACCGATAACTGAAGCCATCGCAGCGATCTCGTCTTCCATCTGGATAAATTTTCCACCGACCTTTGGTAGTTCGACCGACAGAACTTCGGCGACCTCGGTCGAGGGGGTGATGGGGTAACCACCGAAGAACTTGGCACCGGCATATACTGCACCTTGCGCACAAGCTTCGTTCCCCTGTAACAGAGCAACTTTCTTAGCCACGTCTACTCTCCTTAAGAATAAGAATTAATCGTTTACTCGTCATGAACCTTGATGGCGAAGTCCGGGCAAAGCAGTTCGCACTGCATGCACTTGATGCAATCTTCCGGTCGTGGAACTGTGACCAGGAAGACATCCATCTCAAGGACGTTCTTCGGGCAGAATTCGACGCAGATACTGCAGCCTTTGCAGTTACGCTCGATGACTTCGAGTCTGGCACCACTCATTCTGGTTTGTCTCCTTTGTTCTTGGATTTTCGCATTATTGTTAGCGAATTTTGCGGCGCAAGATAGCATGATTGCTGGTCTCGTACCACAATAAATTTGGTATACGCTATACTTTTTTTTTCATGTTTAACGTGACTTAAAAAAAAGCTGGAAAACCGCTTAAAATTACAGTCAGGATAAGAAGAAGGGCAATGTCACCATTGCCCTTCTTTTGGGTTTGGCTATCAACTTGTCTGGCTTACAGCAGACCCATCTTCTCGAGGTCGGCAATCAAGCCTTTAACTGCGTTGGCAGAGTTGTCCATCAGAGCCTGCTCGGCTGCATCGAGTTTGAACTCGACGATCTTTTCGACACCGGCAGCGCCAAGAACGCAAGGAACGCCAACGTAGAAGCCATCAACACCGAACTCGCCGTTGAGCAGGGCACAGGTTGGCAGGACGCGCTTCTGATCTTTGAGGATCGATTCGGTCATGGCGATAGCTGCAGAAGCGGGGCTGTAGAAGGCACTACCCGTTTTGAGCAGCTTAACAACTTCGCCGCCGGCAGCTTTGGTGCGCTCGACCATGGCGGTCATGACTTCTTCTGCCTTGGCAACAGAACCGTACTTTTGCTCGAGCAGTTCCATAACCGGAATGCCCTGAACGCTTGCATAGCGGATCAGAGGAACCATGGTGTCGCCATGTCCACCGAGAGTCATTGCGGTAACGTCCTTAACGGATACGCCGAGTTCCCAGGCAATGAAAGCTGCGAAGCGAGCAGAGTCGAGAACGCCTGCTTGACCAATGACGCGCTCTGCCGGGAAACCTGTGACTTTGCGACACAGGGTGACCATCGCATCGAGTGGGTTTGAAATTACGATGACAATTGCATCAGGAGCGTTGTCGCGGATGCCTTCTGCGACAGCAGTCATGATCTTGGAGTTAACTTCGATCAGGTCATCGCGGCTCATACCAGGCTTACGCGGCAGGCCGGCAGTAACGATAACAACGTCAGAACCCGCAATGTCAGCGTAGCTGTTGGTGCCAGTGCAAGAAACGTCAAAGCCGTCGATAGGTGAAGCTTCGGCAAGGTCGAGAGTTTTGCCCTGAGGCATATCCTCAACGATGTCAAACATGACTACGTCACCCAGTTCACGCAGACAAGCCAGTTGAGCAAGTACGCCACCGATCTGTCCACCACCGATTAAAGCAATTTTTGGTCTCGCCATTTTTCTCTCTCCTTATAGAAGGTTTGGTATAAAGAATAGGGACGGAGTCACCTCCGTCCCATCCGTTTGATATTACATGCTGTCAATAATTGCGTTCAGTGTTGCGCTCGGGCGCATTGCCGCAGCAGCCTTGGCCGGATCGAACTTGAAGTAACCACCGACGTCTACCGGGGAGCCCTGACAATCGATGAATTCAGCGTCGATCTTGTTAACGTTTGCTTCGATTTCAGCAGCAACCTTGGCAAAGCGTGCCTTCATCTCGGCGTCCTTGTCCTGAGCGGCAAGAGCCTGTGCCCAGTAAAGTGCCAGATAGAAGCTGCCACCGCGGTTGTCAATTTCTTTGACCTTACGGGAAGGCAGTTTCTGGTTTTCAAGGTATTGACCGATAGCAACGTCGAGAGTCTCGGCCAGGATAGCAGCTTTAGGGTTATTGTCCGCGGATGCTGCCTGCTCAAGTGAAGGAACCAGAGCGCAGTACTCACCGAGGGAGTCCCAACGGATGTGACCTTCTTTGAGGAACTGCTCAACGTGCTTTGGAGCCGAACCACCAGCACCGGTCTCGAACAGGCCGCCACCGTTGATCAACGGAACGATCGACAGCATACGAGCCGAGGTGCCGAGCTCGAGGATCGGGAACAGGTCGGTCAGGTAATCTCTCAGTACGTTACCGGTTGCGGCGATGGCGTTCTTGCCTTGGCGAACCAGCTTGAGGGAGAAAGCCATTGCTTCGCGCGGCGGCAAAATCTGGATATCAAGTCCTGTGGTATCGTGATTCGGCAGGTACTTGTTGACCTTGGCAATGATCTGCTGATCATGACCACGCTTTTCGTTAAGCCAGAAAACACAAGGCTCACCGGAGGCTTTAGCGCGATTAACTGCCAGCTTGACCCAGTCCTGAATCGGAATGTCTTTAGTCTGGCTGGAACGATAGATGTCGTCCTTGCTGACCGGTTGCTCCATCAGCACAGTACCGTTGGAAGCAACAACCTGAAACTTGCCGTTGGCAGGTGCTTCGAAGGTCTTGTCGTGAGAACCGTACTCTTCAGCTTTTTGAGCCATCAGACCAACGTTGGCAACGCTACCCATGGTGGACGGATCGAACTGACCATTCTTGTTGGCGTCATCACAGATCTCAGCATACATGGTAGCGTAGCAGCGATCGGGGACCATAGCGATGGTAGTTTGCAGTTCGTCAGCCAGGTTCCACATGCAACCACCGTCACGAACAACGTTAGGCATTGAAGCGTCGACGATGACGTCGTTCGGAACATGCAGGTTGGTGATGTTCTTGCGGGAGTCAACCATGGCTAGAGCAGCTTGACCTTCGTAGCAGGCGTTGATGTCTGCTTCGATTTCAGCTTTCTTGTCAGCAGGAAGCTTGTCGAGCTTGTTGAGGATGTCGCCCATACCGAAGTTCGGGTTGGCACCAATCGAAGCCAGAGTGTCAGCGTGCTTGTCGAGAGCTTCCTTGAAGTAAACCTTGACGCAGTGACCGAACATGATCGGATCAGAGATCTTCATCATGGTTGCTTTAAGGTGCAGGGAGAGCAGTACGCCTTTCTCCTTGGCCTCTTCAGCTGTTTTGGCATAGAACTTCTGCAACTCAGCAACTTTCATGACCGAGCTGTCGAAGACTTCCCCAGCCTGCAGGGCAACTTCTTTTTTAACTTCAACATTGCCAGCTTCGTCAACAAACTGAATCTTGACGGTGTCTGCAGCGTCCATGGTAACCGACTTTTCGGTCTCGTAGAAATCACCGCCGTCCATACTTGGAGGTGCCTGGTGCCGGCCACGGCTTCATCATCCGGTGTGGGTTCTTCTGAGCAAATTTCTTAACCGAAGCAGCGGCACGACGATCGGAGTTACCTTCACGCAGAACCGGATTGACAGCGGAACCGAGAACCTTGGAGAAGCGAGCCTGCAACTCTTTTTCTTCCGGAGTATTCGCTTCTTCCGGGTAGCTTGGGATGTCGTAGCCCTTCTCCTGAAGTTCAGCGATGCAGTCTTGCAGCTGTGGGATAGAAGCGCTGATGTTGGGAAGCTTTATAACGTTAGCTTCGGGCTTAACAACCAACTCTCCGAGTTCCGACAAGTAGTCGGCAACTTTCTGCTCTTCAGTCAAGTTCTCGGGGAAGTTTGCAATCACGCGACCGGACAGTGAAATGTCCTTGGTTTCAACATCTACTCCAGTGCCTTTGCAGAACGCTTGGACAATTGGAAGGAATGCGTAGGTTGCCAACGCGGGTGCTTCGTCAATTTCTGACCAGATAATCTTTGCCATTTTTTCTCTCTCCTTGAAGTTTTTATACAGAATCGCCCAAAGGCTTAAGCTACAAATAAAAAATGCGCAAGAATGTCTTGCGGAAAGGTGTATACAGTATACAAACGGCTTTATGACTGTCAAGGAAAAAGTAAGGCCGATTCTGGGAGGAAAACAAGGGCTGATTTTAATCAAAAGATAACGAATTTATAAGTGCATGAATGAGCTTTGATGACGGGGGGACAAATGGGGGTGAAGAGTCCGTTCCTTGCGCTTCTGAACGGTGTGACCGCTTCTGTTTTGCGCAAGCTTTACAGGCGATTCTTGAATAATCTCAGCGGCATGTCGTTACAGGGGGATGGAAACGGTTTTTTACTGCTTGGTTTCAGCGCTTGGAGGGACAGGAAAAATGTCAGATTCGCGGGCTCTTTGACGAGCGTCTTCAAGGTCAGTCTCTGTCATGTCACGGCGAATACTGAGAGACTGCCCGGGGAAGATCTGGCGTGGGTCTTTGATCTGGTCGCGATTGGCCTGGTAAAGCAGCGGCCATAATAAACCCTCACCGTAGACCTCAGGTTGCGCAGAGATTGTCCAGAGATTTTCACCGTCACCAACGACGTAAGCACTTGCCGGCACGATTTTCGGTTTGGTTTTAACGACCTTTTTTGGCTGGGGGGTTGGTTTCTTTTTCTCTGTGACCTGTGCCTTTTGCTTTCGTTCCTGAAGGGCTTTCAGTCGAACTTCTTCTTCGATTCTGACCTGCTCTTTTTCTTCTTTTAGACGTTTGGCCTGAGCCTCTTCAGCAAGGACCACTGCACGACGAGCATGCTGCAAGGAAAAATCCAGAGAGTCACGCGCATCGCCGTAATCGGAGTCCCGCATGGCGGCGCGCGCATCATTAAGGGCGGTTTTGGCGGCCTGGTATTCAGCGGGGGCGAATTCAGCCGCTTGCTTGGCGTAGGCCCTTCCTACCATATACTCAGCAGCGTCCAACTCCTGCAGGGGAGGTTTGGCGCATGAGCTTAGCAGGAGCGCGGTTATTATATAAAACAGGCAACGCAACATAACGCGTTTGTTCCATTTCAACGGGTCAATGGTTTATGACGATTTCTGTTGAGAGCTTGCAGCCAGCCGAATGCCGAGTTCACGTAGTTGCTTTTCGTCGACGGCCCCTGGTGCCTCTGACATCAGGCAGGTTGCTTTCTGGGTCTTCGGGAAAGCGATGACGTCGCGAATCGACCCGGCACCGGTAAGAATCATCATGACCCGGTCCAGGCCGAAGGCGATGCCGCCATGAGGGGGTGCACCAAATTCAAGGGCGTCGAGCAGGAAGCCAAACTTTTCACGGGCTTCTTCCTCTCCGATGCCGAGCAGGTCGAACATCTGGCTCTGCACATCCTGGTTATGAATACGGATGCTGCCTCCGCCGATCTCTGAACCATTCAGGACCAGGTCGTAGGCTTTGGCCCGCACTTTGCCGGGCTCCGTTTCAAGGAGAGGGACGTCTTCATCCATAGGGGCTGTGAAGGGATGATGAACTGCGACATGACGACGGACTTCGCCGTCCCACTCGAGCAAGGGAAAGTCTGTGATCCAGACGAATTGGTAGTCGTTTGGGTCTGCCAGTCCCAGCTTGTTGCCGAGATGGCCACGCAGTCGGCCAAGCGCTTCATTGGTGATAGCGGGAGTGTCTGCTCCGAAGAGGAGAAGGTCACCCGGTTGAGCGTTGAGTGCGGCACCTATATCGGCCAGCTCCTGTTCGGTAAAGAACTTGGCGATCGGTGATTGCCAGGTGCCGTCCTCCTGGATCTTAACCCAGGCCATTCCCTTCGCGCCGTAAACGGCGACGAAATCGGTCAGATCATCGAGTTCCTTGCGCGAGAAGGTGGCACAGCCCTTGGCGTTTATGGCCTTGACCAGTCCACCACTCTCCGCGACACTGGCAAAGACCTTGAAGCCACAACCTTTGACAAGATCTGTAATGTTGATCAGTTCCATGTCAAAGCGCAGGTCCGGGTTATCGACACCGTAACGGTCGAGCGCCTCGGCATAGGTCATGCGAGGCACCGGTACGGTGATATCGGCATCGATGGTTTTCTTGAACACTGATGCAATCATCCCTTCCATGATTGACATGATGTCGTCACGGTCGACAAAGGAAAGCTCGCAGTCAATCTGGGTGAACTCAGGTTGGCGGTCAGCGCGAAGGTCTTCATCACGGAAGCACCTTACGATCTGGAAGTAACGATCAAAGCCGGAGACCATGAGCAACTGTTTGAAGATTTGCGGTGACTGGGGAAGAGCATAGAAATTGCTGAGGTTAACGCGACTCGGGACCAGGTAGTCACGGGCGCCTTCGGGCGTACTCTTGGTCAGCATTGGTGTTTCGATTTCCAGGAAGTCATTTTCGGTCAGGTAGTTGCGAACCGTCTGAGCCACTTTGTGGCGCATGATCAGGTTCTGCTGGATACCTTCGCGGCGAAGATCGAGATAGCGATACTTGAGGCGCAGATTTTCAGCGACTTCGGTGAACTCGTCGAGCATGAAGGGCGGTGTCTTGGCCGGGTTGAGGATGCGGATCTCGCTGATCTCAACTTCGACTTCACCGGTTGCCATCTTCGGGTTGACGGTACCTTCCGGACGCGGAGAGACTTTGCCGATCGCGGCCACCACAAACTCGTTGCGAACCGCTTCTGCCTTGGCGTGTGCTTCTGGATCACGATCAGGATCGAGGGCCAGTTGGCCGATGCCGGTACGGTCACGAAGATCGATAAAAATCAGGCCGCCATGGTCGCGTCGGCGGTGAACCCAACCCATCATACAGACTTCTTTACCGATATCTTCTTTGCGCAATTCGCCGCAGTAATGAGTTCTTTTCCAATCTCCGAGTATGTCGCTCAAGGGGCTAACTCCTTAAAATGAATGTGATATTTCTTGTGCCGCGCCTGTGTTTTAGATGAAGGCAAGCGATCATTATATCGATGCTCGCAGAGAGCGTCAAGCGTCAAGAATTTCACTGAGCAGGCGGCTCTCCAGCCCGTCCAGATCAACCTCTTCCTGGCTGCTTTCATCCATGTTGCGCAGTTGCACAACACCACGTTCGAGTTCGTCTTCGCCGAGGATGAGTACCCGGCGGGTTTTCATTTTGTCGGCGCGGCGTAGCTGGGCTTTCAGGCTCTTGCCTGTATATTCCATTTCAACCAGAACACCTTCTCGCTGCAGGCGGGTAAGCATGGCAAAGCCGGCCTTGGTCGCCGCCTCGCCGAGGGTCGCAATAAAAAGCTCAGGACGGGGTGGTTCAATGCTTTGCTCACCAAGCATCAGGGCCAGCCGTTCCAGGCCAATGGCGAAGCCGATTCCCGGTAAGTCGGGACCTCCCAGGTCTTTGATCAAGCCATCGTAGCGGCCGCCGGCGGCAACCGCATTCTGTGAACCGAGACTGCCGGTCACCATCTCAAAGGTGGTTTTGGTGTAGTAGTCAAGACCACGTACCATGCGTGGGTTCACCGTGTATTTTACTGCCAGGGCATCGAGGTGCTCCTGGACCTGATCGAAGTGAGTCTCGCAACCGATGCAGAGGTTGTCAAGCATAGCCGGTGCGCCAACAATTGCTTCCTTGCATCCGGGTACCTTGCAGTCAAGAACGCGCAGCGGGTTTGAGGTGTAGCGTCGCTGGCAATCAGCGCAGAGTGATTCGATGTGCTGCTCGAGGAAGCTGATCAGAGTCTCGCGGTAACCTGGACGGCATTCCGGGCAGCCAAGGGAGTTGATCTGCAGGGCTACGTCGGGAATTTTCGTGGTCTGAAAATAGTGACTGAGCATGGCCAGGACCTGGGCGTCGATCTTTGGATCGTCGACACCGATGACTTCTGCCCCGATCTGGTGGAATTGCCGGTAACGGCCTTTCTGAGGACGCTCGTGGCGGAACATAGGGCCGATGTAGTAGAGTTTTGAGACCGGATCCTGGGCATACATCTTGTGCTGAATGAAGGAGCGCATTACCGGGGCCGTTCCTTCCGGACGCAGGGTCATGGAGGTGCCGCCCTTGTCGCTGAAGGTGTACATCTCCTTTTCAACGATGTCGGTCGTCTCGCCGATCGAACGACAGAAGAGGTCGGTTTTTTCGACGACCGGAACGCGGATCTCACGGTAGCCGAAGGCTCCGAAAACCTTGCGGGCCTGCTCTTCGAGATGCTGCCAGGTTTCAACGTCGCCGGGCAGAATGTCGTTCATGCCTTTGATGCCTGTAATACTCATGGATAAATGCTCCGATAGCTAATTTGAACAGGGATAAGCGTAACGCAAAGGGGCAAAGAATACATAGAAAGACGCAAGGTCGAATAATAAAGAGAAAGGTTTCCTTTGCGGTTTGTCTTTAACTTTGCGTCTTTGCGTTAAATGCCCTTGTTGTAAGTCCGGCAAAATAACGCGTAGGGCTTTTTACTCGTTCTCACGCAGTCCGTCAACCCGGTAAACCTCGATCATGGTTTTTTCCCTTTGCGTGTGATCGGTTCGAGTTGTGTCACATGGACTGCGCTGGTAACGATCCGGCTGGTTTATTCTGGGGTAACAGTTTGGGGTTGACTGACTTCGTTGTACTGGAAAAATCCCGGCAGGAGGATGAAGAGTAAGCCGCCCAGGGTCAAGGCAACCAGGCCGCACGAGATCATGTATTGCCAACCTCCGAAGCGCTCCGGGCTATGTTGCGGTCATTTTTGCCGAGATACATCGCCTTGTCGGCCAGGTCGATCATCTCTTCCAACCCTGTTGCGTGAATCGGGTAAGTTGCGTGACCTACGGTTGCCGTCAGGCGATCGGTATTGCCGTGGCCGGTTGAAAACTCGAACTCGGCAATGGTTGACCGGATTCGTTCTGCAACGATTTTGGCGCCACGTGTGTCAGTCTCGACCAGAAGCGCAGTAAATTCGTCACCACCGTATCGGAAGAGCATGTCGGCATCACGGACACACTCACGCAACAACTCGCCGACCTGGCGCAACACGCTGCTGCCAACCAGATGGCCATGTTCGTCGTTGATGTTCTTGAACAGGTCAAGATCGATAAAAGCCAGCGAAAATTCCAGACCGTAGCGTTCTGAACGGCGGATCTCCTGCTCGAGAGCTATATGCAGGTAGCGGTGGTTGTACAGTCCTGTCAGGTCATCCGTGTAAATCAGCTCCCGGGCGCCCCGATATTGGCAGGCGTTGCGAAAACCAAGGGATACCTGCTCGGCGAGAAAACTCAGATTTTGCTGTGAGTCTGATTTTGGCAGGTCAGAGTCGTTCGGGTTGCACAGGACCACGGCGCCATGTTCCTGGTTCTCCGCCGTCATGGGGAAAACCCAGAAAGACTTCAAGGCCTCATTGCTCTCGGCGACCTCGGGGATGTCTGCCCTCTGCAGGAGGGTGGGTGTTTCCAGCGTTCTGGTTCTCTCGAACAGTTGTTTCGCCAGCTCCTTTGCCTCGCCCTCATCGAACCCTTTCGCTTCCAGATGGCTGATGCCGCTCTGGGTGGCAAGGTAGGCCAGGCCCTGGCTCTGTCCTGTTTCATTCAGCAGGCTGCTCAGCGATTCTTGAAAGAGATTGTCGATATTCAGAAGTCCGGAGAGATGTTGGCCTTTTTGGTAGAGACGAATCTGGCTCTGCAGCAGGCTGTTCTCTGCAATCAGACGACGCTGCTCAAAGCAGATTTTGACAGTGTGACGAAGTTGCTCGGGATTGCATGGCTTGAGGAGGTAGTCTCGAGCCCCGCCTTTCAATGC